>NZ_BADW01000102.1:0-670 GCF_000241165.1 Pseudoalteromonas sp. BSi20439 | reverse complement strand
TGCAACAGTAATACTTTTGTTACTATCATCATTTTTAATGGTTGGAGACGTGTCTAACAGGCTGAATTTTAACGGAGGATACAAATAGTTTTTTCGAACATATTTTACTGTTGAATCAATCAAGGCATATGGCGTTAGATAGCCCACTAAATCGCGATTATTTCGGCCAACAGATGCATAGTTTGAATAAAATACTATTGCAATTAGAAATATTACACCGACACTGCCGCTAAGTAATTTTATCCGTGCGAGCAATTCCCCGACAAAAGAACTATAGGTCAATTGAACGTTGGCAATAAGAAGTGAAGGTATTACTCCAAAAAATAGAAAGAACAATATTGCGGAGAAGTTAAAATAAGAAAATGCTTCAGCCGTATCCGTTTCAACTGTATTTTGGATCATGCCATAATCAAAAACTATACCGTATGTCACAGTGCTATAAAAAAGAACAGACGACAATAAAACCAATAAGATGAGTAGTGGTTTTGTTATCCATCGAAAGGATAAAAAGCATTGAACGAAAATAGACAATGCCAATAAAAAAACAGGGACAGACAGTAAGAAAAAAAGATTGTAAGATTCAAGGGCTGTAACCACTGTCGTTATTTTACTTAAAAATGGGAAATTCAAAACTAAAGTGATGTATACGCAGGTATAAATCACTAATTGA
>NZ_BADW01000103.1:0-38701 GCF_000241165.1 Pseudoalteromonas sp. BSi20439 | reverse complement strand
GCTACTATCCATAGCTATAACGCCTCTACTGGGGCGCATCTTCAAAAATAGCCTTTTTTCTAGGGTAAAAAACCGACTTTGAGTGCTCATATTGCTTCACCAACAAAAAGCCATAAACGACAAAGCACACAGCGATAGTATTCGCTTACATAAAAATACTGGTACATAGGTTTTTTAGGCTATTTTCTTAGGTGGGTTTCCCTTGGCTGTGATCACTGCCAAGGGATAATTCAAAGTTGATTTAATATGCTGGTGGCGCATATTTTCATTAAGCGGCCTGTTCATCAGAACGAGTAGACATTTTGCCTAATTCTTTTATGGCATCTTCAAATAAACTTTCCACCAGCCAAATTACATTACTCAGATGATCTCCAAGTAATCCACCAAACCCCTCACTATTACGCAAAGCGTCCAGCACCGTTTTAGCCTGAATTAATAGCTGCTCAAACTTCAACTGCTCTCTTGGGATTTCACCAAAATACATGTCAACACTATCCGACAGCACTTCCCCTACGCGATCACTAACTGTCCAAAGTAAGTTTGACAATGTGACTTCTGTCATTGATTTATAACCATCATTAGCAATAATAAACACTGTTAGGCTATGTACCTGACTTACTACCCTGTCAAGATAGTCAAAGTTATCCGCCGAAATGCTAGCATCATATTTCATATTGTTTGTAGTCATCGTCCTGTTCCTTTTAATTAAATTTTTAATAGCCAGTAATGGCAATACTTTAGTAATTACTTATGACAAACGATTAAAAGGCGCCAACAACTCCGCCTCTTGCTCCTTCGTCAATGCGCCAGCGTCACGCCTTGCTCGGCTCGCATTAATCTCTTTCAAAATAGCCGCTGCTATTTCTGGTGATGAAAAGCCATACCTAAGGTGAGTACCTATACCGTCTGGGTTCTCGTCACTCACTCGCGTGAATTTAAAGTCATACAGGCGCTCAAGCTCTGTAAAGTAGTTCCTACCACTGGATAGGCCAATGTTACGCAAAATATCGTTTTCTGTAGCGCCTGTGGGGTGCTGCAAAATATAAATAAAAGCGCGTTCTTTCTTAGGCTGCTTATTAGGCTTTTTTGGGCTATCATCATTAGCTGCTAAATTGGTTTGGGTGGCGGCTTTTTTGCCGCTGCCCCCTTTCATTAGGCTGCTCCTTTGACTTCATTAGCGCTTGGTAAGCTTTCCATCCACTTTTGGATATCACTAGCAAGCCAGCCCATAGCCTTAATACCTAGCTTTTTTCTAACAGGGAACTTACCCGCCTTTTCCCAGCGGTTAATCGTAGATACGCTAGCGCCAGTAATTTCCACAACATCATCTAATTTTAAAATTCTATCTGTCATCGCCTTTTACCTTCTATTTTATTGGGTCAAGGCGAATATTAAGAGGTTAAAAATAAATTTCCTGCCAGCTAACGTTAGTTAACTGTTAGCTAATCTAATGCTCTGATATTTAATAATTAAATTTTAATTTTTCTTTCTAATTGCGTCTCGGACAAGCTTTTCCATTCTTTCGTTACTTAAAGGAACGCTTTTTACTTCTCCAGTGTCTTTATCAATTCCGCAGCCCTCAGGCCAATGAGTTTTATGGTTAGAAGTAAAAGCCTTTACTACTTTTGAAGCCATTACCACACCACTTTTCAAACACTCTTTGTAATTATTTGCCAACTCGTATAGAGCGGCCTCTAGTATCTGATTACGGGTATCCTGATTCCTTTTTGCCGCACCAGGTCGTTTAACAACCTCTGAATTTACTTTATCAACCGATACAACCTGATCACGCTTCAACAAAAACACATTAATATCAGGAAATATTATATCTGGATGCGGCTCAGCATCTTTTAGGTTAAGCATGTTGGATTTATGCGTTTCATGGCAATATAACGTCCATATTTGTCCGTCTAATGAGGCAACTCTACCAATCCCGCCCATTGGCAGATCAATACCTCTCTTACTTAACTCATCATCTCCCTCACCATAAAATAGAACTTTTTTAAAACGCTCTAAGTAATAACTCCCTTCGTCCAGGGGAACTCTAAAAACGCCCTCTAACTTATAAAGCTCATCTTCTGATAAATATGAGCATTCATAATCATATGAGTGCTTAATTCGATGCCTGGGCATTCCCTCGACACTACTTACAAAAGACTTTTCAATAAGCTCATTTGGTACATACCCGACCAGCCCCCCATCCTCTCCCTTTCCATCCTCTAAAAGACGAAGCAAATCATCTAACGGGTTATACGCTTGCGGTAGTGGGCTATATGGAAAACTCCGCTTTCCACGCTTGCCGCTTAGCTCGATATATAAATCAATATCACCATTCAAATAAAGGTCGATTAGTTCAATCGCTTTTACATTTATATCTGTTTCTTTATTAGAAGAAATCAAAGCCAAAGCAGCATTAAAAGTTACAAATTCGTCCATTAGCTAATCCTTAAACTACTTTTAAATGTTGGCTACCAGTGACCGAGTAATCACCTTTGCTAGCCGCTTCAATATGATCAGACCACCAGCACATCATTTTACGTCTGCGCTCTAAATAGTCGGTTCGGTTGTAGGCTGCGCGTACTTGGTTTTTATCAGCGTGCGCTAGTGCTGCCTCAATTAAATCAGAGTCAAAACCTTGTGCGTTTAAAGTGGTACTAGCTAGTGCGCGTAAGCCGTGGGCTGTCTGTTTGCCTTGTAAGCCCATACGCCTGAGCGCTGCGCCTAATGTCTCTCGGCTTAGGTGGGTACGTGGGTTGTTATCAGAAGGGAATATAAAATCACGGTGACCGCTAATAGGTTTTAAATACTCCAGCAGTGATAACACTTGCGGGGTTAAGGGGATCGCTTGTGGCTTGCGCTTTTTCATACGCTCAGCGGGTATATTCCACACTCGATTATCAAAATCAATTTCACTCCATGCCGCCCCTGCCGCCTCTGCTGGCCTAGCCATTGTATGAAGCTGCCACTCAAACAAACATTTAGTAATAAGCTTTAAACGCGCACTGTTAACAGTTGCTAATAGCATAGGTAATTGCTCAGGGGCTACGGTAGGCATGTTCGTATGTTTAACAGTACCAAACGCTTTACCGATACTATGAAGGTGATTAGCTGGCATACGCCCTGTATTAACAGCATAGTCCATCACCTCATTAATACGCTGGCATAAGCGGCCTAACATATCGAGCTTATTAGCGGCCTCCAATGGCCTCAACGTTTCAATAGTTAGCTGTGCGGATAGCTTACTTATAGGCACTTTCCCTAGTGCGGGGTAAACATGTAACTCAAACCCCCTACGGATATTAAAAGAGTGCCGCTGACTTACCTTAGCCGTTTTAAGGTTTAGCCATTCAGTTGCTACCGCCTCAAACGTGTTCTTTGCCTCAGTTGCTTTAGTACTTTGAATTTCTTCCCTGTATTCTTTAGGGTCAATATCATTAGCAAGTAACGCCCTTGCCTCGTCACGTTTCTTTCTAGCGGCTGCTAAGGTTATCGCAGGGTAAACACCAAAACTTATCTGCGCCCGTTTTTTGATGTGCGGACGGTAGTAATTAAACAGCCACGTTTTAGAGCCATTCTTTTTTATGCGCAAGCCAAGCCCACCACCATCAGATAACAGGTATTCGCTTGCCTTTGGTTTCGCATTTTTTATCTGCGTATCGTTTAAAGGGGTTGTTGCTCTTGGCATGTTTCACTCCATTATCGAATAGGTAGCCAAACCTAAAAATGGGATACTAAAATCAAGATCCGCATTCTTCCTTTAGTTTTCATCTGCTTAATGAAATTTAAGCACTTTTAGTTACATCAAAATCAATAAATCGATTCGGTGTAACTATGAGTGTAACTAAAGATATGGAATATAGAAAGCCATCATGAACATTTAAGTTCGTTCAGGAGATACCATCAAAACCTTTAAATACAAGAGATAAGAAGGGAGGTTGACTTGATACGAGTCAATATGAACTAATATGAATTACTATGGAAAACATGAATTGGTAGCCCCTGCAGGAATCGAACCTGCAACTGCCCCTTAGGAGGGGGCCGTTATATCCATTTAACTAAGAGGCCACGTTGGGTGCTAAGTACTAAGTGTTTGGAAATTATAACGGCATCTGGTTTTTTATATCAAGCATCAAATTAAGTTAATTACTTGATAAATATATATCTTCTTTATTTAATACGTAAAGCGGTATAAATGTTCGGCTGCTGGCGGCAAGGCGCTTATTTTCAATATTTATCACGCGAGCATTAATAACAACCCCATCGGCACGGTAAATTAAAGTACCCGATAAAACATGGCTGGCTATATTCGTACCTGCAAGCTTTCGAGTGTCTCGCGTGAATGTAAAGTCACCTTGATTGTTTACGGTAATTAAATTGGCTGTTTTAAAATCAACCGCACTATAACCAAATTTTTGCAGCTGATGTATAAAGGTTTCTGATAACTGATTACCTAACTGGCTTGCTGTATTTAAACTTGAGTCTAAATCAACGAACGAAGTAACCGCAATCGCTGCATCTTGCGGGGCTACTTGCATGGTGTCGGTTAAATCAAGTGCCATTTGCTCTACGTAGTTAACTAAACTTTTATGGTGCTTGTTTGGGTTAAATTGCGTTGTATCAGCATATTGTTCTTGCTCGTCATTGCGCTGCATTTGCGCCATGATCTGATTAAAATCAAGATCACTAACGACCGTTTGCTCAGACTCAGCTTTAGGTGCCCCACCCATTAAATTACAACCTGAAATAAATATTGATAACGCACTTATGCTAATTAAAGCTGAGCGTTTAGCTAAGTTAACCATGGTAAACCTCACTTACTCGCTTGTTTTAGCATGATGCCATCAGCACTGTTGCTGCTATTTAGCGCATCAATAACTGATTGCGGAATAAAGCCCTGTGCAGAGCCTACAACCGCTTTACTCGCTAAGCCAACAATTCGTGCATTTACTAATATACCGCCTTGGTGGTTTACTAGCGTGCCGGCTAATACGTAACTAAAGTTTTGTTCTTGGTTAAGCTCTAAGTAGTCGCGGCTAAAAACAAAATCGCCACCAGGGGTTACACGCATATAATCGGTGGTTTTAAAATCAATGACCGGCACACCAAAATTATGCAGCTCATGCATAAAGCTCTCTGCGATTTGGTTACCCACTAAGTCAGCATTGTTGTAGTCTCGGTCTAAAAAAACAAAGCTTGATACCGCCAATGGTGTTTTAGTATTTACGTACTGTAAGTTTTCAGCCATGTCTTGCATGATGCCACGCACATAATGATTAATATTTTTACGGGTTGGCGTATTTACTTGTTTGTTTTTATTCATCACTGCGGCTTTATTTTGATAAAGCGAATCAGTATTTGTTGGTGCAGCTACAGGGCGTTGCTCAAAAAACATAGGCGCATCGTCGGTAATTTGAGTGTCACTATGGTTTGTCATTTGTGAACAACCAAAGCCCAGTGGCAAACATAAAGTTAATAGTAGGCGTTTCATGTGTGCTCCTAATTAATATTCACTGCGGTAAATATAGTCACCGCGCTGCTGTATTTTTTCATTACTCCACATCACATTGATGGGAATTTCAGTACTGCCGGCAGATACAATCTGATTAGTTTGCATATTTACCATGCGAGCATTAACAATATAAGCATGTTCTTGACGGGTTAAAGTACCAGTGATCACAAAGTCAATAATCTGACGCTGCTTTAAGTTACTGGTGCTGCGACTTAACACTGAATCAGCACTCGCTGATAAGTTAAGCTGGTTTTCAAGCCGATATTCAACCGTGTTGTACCCTAACTGAGTAAATTGGGTTATTAAGCTTTCTTGAACTTGCTGACTAAGCCCTGATCCCTGCCCTTGAGCAATTTGTGAATCCAAAGCATTGGCTAAATAAAAGCTGCTGACCGCGATTGAAGCGGTGCTTTTAAAAGGCTCTTTGATATGGCTAAGCTGGGCACTCAAGCTATTTACGTACTGGTTGAGCGTATAAGGTGCCATGACCGCTTTAGGCGCATCAGTGCTTATACTTGGCTTTGGCTGGGGTGTTAAGCTACAGCCCGCTAAATTTAATAATAGTAAGGGTAACAAAAGGCGCATGGTTGCCATCCTCTAAAAACATAATAGTTACAAAGCAATTATTATGCCTAATACCCCAGATGCATATTTATTTTAATGGCTGTTGGGTGTAATGGCTCACAATGCAGTTGATTTGGCGCTGTTTAAGTTTATCGCAATCGGCAGCGGCATTCGCTTGATTTTGATAAGCCCCAAGCTTTAAACGGTAGTAAGTCATGCCACTCACGTTAATAGTTTCTACATTCGCCACAAATTCGCCCTGAAATAACGAAGATGCACTGGCCTTTATTTGATTTAAACTTTGGCTAAATCATTTTTACCTATAAACGTTACAATATTCAAAAAAGCATGTCATACGATTATTTCTTGGATGGGTTTAAACTAATAATTACTTTGATTTTTCTAAAGCTGAACTTGAAGTTATCTCACCAGCTTTTGAGGTTGGTTGAAGCTTATTGACTTTACTTTGGTTTGGATTCTGCTTTGCAGCAACTTTTAATCGGTGTATCAATAACTTTAAATCTTGTTCAATTACTAACAAACGGTCAACCCCAACTTTAGCAGCTTTCCACTGTAGTGAAGACACTTTTAACTGCATTAACTCCTCGCTTGAGAGGTTTAATCGCTGTTGTTTAGATGCTACCTGCGAAGACTTATCAATATTTTCTGTGCTAGTGCAGACTGTTAAAGTGAAGGAAAGTACACAGACTAACAACAATGAAAAGTTTTTGTAGGGGTTTTTATGTTGCATACTAAAGCAGACACTCTTATGTGTAGGTATAATTTCATTAGCCTCTTCTGATATATATTAATATTAGAGGAGGCTAATTAAAAATTGAAATTACAATTTTATAATCTGATTGGTTTATCCGTATAATTACTCACAAAGCAATCAACTTTATAAAATTTAAACACTTCACAATCATCCTCGGCGCTCTTAAAGTTATAGTATTCACCTAACTTTAATCGGTAATAGGTTTTATTATTGACCTTAGCTTTTTCCACGTTAGTAGTAATTTTATCTCTGAATAGAGGCGCCGCTTTTCTATTAATTTTCTTCCACTGCTTAGCAACACTCTCTTCTGAATCAAGCGACGCTACCTGCAAAGCAAATACCTTTTTATTAGTATCAACCATTGCCACTTTTGTTGCCTTCGATATTTTAGAAGCGACCTTTTTATTCATCCTTGGATTAATAGCTTTCACTGGCGAACGAACAGAGCGGTTACTGTAGCTTTTTGGAGGGGCTGTAATCATTTTTTTAGGCACACTTGCATAGCGACTGTTGTATCGCTGATTTTGTAGAGCGTCCCTATTAGTTGGTTTTGCGTAGCGATTACTATATCTTTGCCTTGGGCGCTCAACTTTATCTGACGTGCTTGCGTAGTTATTACCATACCTGAGGTTTGGCGATGTATTAGCCTTAATTGATGAGCGTGCATAGCGATTGCTAACAGCCTGATTTGATTGCGCAATTGCTTTAGTATTAATAATATCTAAATTATCAACTAAATATGTAAGCTCGCGTTCTAGCTTTAATAGCCGCTCAATACCAGAGCGCGCCTGTTGCCATTGCAAGGCGGCATCCTTTAGTTGTGCAAGCTCAAGTGCGGTAATGGTTACATATTCGGGCGAGTCTTTAACTTGTTCATTTAACGATGTTTTATCAGGCGATATTGTACAGCCACTCCCTATTAACATAAGTAAAGCTATAACTAGATATCGGTGATACTTTATGCTGTATTCACACATTGATTGTTTCTCTTTCAACAGTTTAGACCACTAAATTGAGCCAATTTGCGATTGGCTTAATAAAGCACGTTAACTACAAAACAACTTGGGTTAACATAAATATTACAACACAAACCCAGATCTGTCTGTATAACTGCAAAAATAGTTATAGTTAAAATTATGTAAAAGTGATTTTACAATCAAAAAAAGCGCCATATAGACGCTTAAAATAATGATAAGTTTATTTAGATTAATGTTTTAATGAAGGTTTTAAGCTCATCAGCAAATTCATCACGGCGCAAAGCAAACTCTATCGTCGCCTTCAAATAACCAACTTTGCTGCCACAGTCATGGCTTCGGCCTTTAATAGCATAAGCGTCTACTTTTTCGTCTTGCATAAGCATAGCTATTGCATCTGTTAGCTGAATTTCATCACCGGCACCTTGAGGAGTTTTAGCCAGTAATGGCCAAATATTTTCACTCAACACGTAACGACCAACAACGGCAAGGTTTGAAGGCGCTTCGTCAACAGCTGGCTTTTCTACCATGCTCTTAATGGGTGAGCTTTCACCTTGGTTTAACTCAATGTCACCTAAATCCACAACACCAAATTTATCTACGTCATTTTTAGGAACTGGCTCAACCATAATTTGACTGTGTTTAGTTTGCTCAAAGCGAGTAATCATTTCAGCTAAGTTGTCTTTTGTTAGGTCACTTTCCACATCATCAATAATAACGTCAGGTAAAATAACCACAAAAGGTTCATTGCCAATAATAGGGGCGGCACAGTTAATAGCATGGCCTAGGCCTTTTGCTTCACCTTGACGTACATGAATAATGGTCACATCTTTAGGGCAAATAGACTGTATTTCGGCAAGTAATTGCCGCTTTACACGTTTCTCTAACGTTGCCTCTAGTTCAAAGCTGGTATCAAAATGGTTTTCAATCGAGTTTTTACTCGAATGCGTTACTAGCACTATCTCTTTAATACCAGCGGCAACCGCTTCGCTAACAACGTATTGAATGAGTGGACGGTCTACAACGGGCAGCATTTCTTTTGGAATTGCTTTAGTTGCCGGTAACATACGTGTTCCAAGGCCGGCTACGGGGATCACTGCTTTCATTATGCTCTCCTTATTTTTTAAACTGAAAATGGGTATTGAATAGCCTCATGGCATTGATAACCAACCACCTCAAAATCATCACGTGTTACCCATGTTTCTATATCTTCGAGTGACTTAATCTCTGGATTAATTTTTAATTGAGGAGAAGCAAATGGCTCGCGCTTTAATTGCACATCTCGCATTAAATCTAGCTGATTTTCGTAAATATGGGCATTGGTGATTTTATGATATGCCTTACCGGCTTTGTGGCCAGTAATTTGTGCAACCAGTGCCAAAAAAACAAAACATTGAATTTGATTAAAGTTTAGCCCTAGCGGCACATCACAACTTCGTTGGTACGAGGTTAAATACAGGGTATCGCCTAGTAATGAAAAGGTATGCGTATGCATACATGGGCGCAAGCAGCCAAGCTCAAACTCACCTGGATTGTAAAAGGTAATAATTTCACCGCGATCATCAATGCCATTTTTTAAATTATTGATGACCTTTGCAAGTTGATCCAGTGTTGAACCATCAGGGCGTTGCCAGCCTCGTCCTTGCACGCCATAAACGCGCCCCATATCATCCTCACCTTTGCGGTTAGGATTATTGAGCCACGCATTATTTTCATTGGCGTTGGCATCCCAGGTTTTACAACCTATATTACGAAACTGTTCAGCACTGTCGTACCCTCTTAAATAACCTAACAATTCGGCAATCGCCGCTTTGTAATAGCTCTTTCGAGTCGTGATCATAGGAAACTGATTATTAGCCACATCGTATTCTAAATCAGCGTTTATAACCGTTAAACAACGCGTGCCAGTGCGTTTATTTTCAACCCACTGTCCTTGGTCAACAATGCGCTGACATAATTCTAAATATTGTTTCATCTAACTTCTTCTTTTAAACTTTTGCCGCTGTTTGCGATTGTGGTTGTTTATACGCCCAAATAAGTAAGCCTAACCCGCCAATTATCATAGGTAACGATAGAATTTGCCCCATTGAAATAAAGTCGGCAAATAACCCCAATTGCGCATCGGGTTGGCGAAAATACTCAATACAAAATCTAAATACGCCATAGCCTAATAAAAATACACCCGATACACTTCCTGCAGGGCGTGGCCGTTTAATAAACCATAATAATATGACAAACAATACAAAGCCTTCAAAGAAAGCTTCATAAAGTTGTGATGGGTGACGAGCAAGCGGGCCTCCGGTTGGGAATACCATAGCCCATGGTACATCGGTAGTACGGCCCCATAATTCACCATTAATAAAGTTACCAATACGCCCGGCAAGTAAACCAACAGGCACTAAAGGTGCTACAAAATCGCCAACTTGTAATAAGGATTTTTTACGTGTCCAAGCAAAAATAGCAACAGCAGTGATCACCCCAAGTGTACCGCCATGAAACGACATGCCACCTTGATCGATTCTAAATAAATATAAGGGGTTTTCAATGAAATAGCTAAATTGATAAAACAGAACATAACCAATACGCCCACCTAATATAACGCCCAGCATGCCATAAAAGAGTAAATCACTGACTTCGTCTTTAGTCCAACCCGAACCCGGTTTTTTCGCTTGACGATTAGCAAACCACATCGCAAACGCAAAACCAATTAAGTACATTAACCCATACCAACGAACGCTAAGTGGTCCAACAGAAAATATTATTGGATCAATTTGAGGAAATTCCAGTGCCATAAAAATAAACCTTTAGCTAAAAACCATTTTAATAGCGATGAAAACCAGTAACATCGCGAAAACTTTCTTAATTGTATTTACAGGTAAGTAGTGCGTTGCCTTAGCCCCAATTGGTGCTATAAACCATGAGGTAACAACAATCCCAAATAAAGCGGGTAAATATACAAACCCCATAAAACCATGCGCTAAGTCAGTTACTTGCCAACCAGCGCTGATGTAACCAATAGAACCAAAAAAAGCAATTACAATACCACATGCAGCAGCGCAACCAATTGCCTTTTTAATATCAACCGAAAAATAATGCAACATAGGCACGAGTAATGCGCCACCACCAATACCTATCAACCCAGACAAAGCACCCATTACCGTACTAATACTACCCAGTACAGGGCCTGTGGGCAGATGATGCTCTGCGCCCACTTTATTACGAGCAGAAAGTACCATTCTCATTGCAATAAAAACCACACTGACCGCAAACACCGTTCTTAACATTTTCTCAGGGATAAAGCTGGCAGCAAAACCACTAACCAATGCGCCAATGGCCACACCCGACATAACCCAGGGGGCAATTTTCCAAGGCACATTATCATTTTTATGATGAGCTAATGCTGAAGAGGTAGAAGTAAATAAAATTGAAGCTAAAGATGTTGCTATGGCGATAACTAACACATGATCAGCAGCGGCTACATCAAAACTAAGCAGCAAACTACTTAGCACTGGCACAATAATTAAACCACCGCCTATACCTAGTAGCCCTGCTAAAAAACCAACAACGCAACCTAATAGCGCACAACTTGCAACTAGAAGTCCTAGTTCATACATAGTTATCTCTAATACATTTAATTATATGTATATTTTAATTGATTATATAAACAATTACAGCTCTATCATTTAGGTGTATAAAATAAATTACCTAGCTGATGCTCTATCATAAAATTACGGGTTAACCGTAGTACTTGTTTAGCGTTAGGCTGTGCTAAACATTCACTTAGTAATTGTTCCATATCGCTTACATTTAAGCGTCTTAGCACCCATTTCACTTTATTTAGTGACGATAAGTTCATGCTTAAACGCCTATAACCCATAGCAATCAGTAATATTGCGCCTTCGGGGTCGCCACCAAGCTCCCCACATAAACTAAAGGGCAATTCATAGTGCTCACACTCGCTGGCAATATTATTTAATACACGCAACACGGCTGGATGGTAGGGGTTAAATAAATCGGCTACGCGTGCATTTGCTCTGTCTACGGCTAATAAATACTGAGTTAAGTCGTTACTACCCACTGAACAAAAATCGACTTTTCTAGACCACTCTGGCAGCATAAATACACTTGAAGGTACCTCAAGCATAATACCAATATCAGGCCTTTCTATTAGTTGCTCTGGAAATGCTTCGCTTAATTCATAATAAGCTTGATTAAACAGTGCCAGTGACTCTTCAACCTCATCAGTGCCACTGATCATCGGTAACATTATTTTTAAATTACCTAAGCCAATATTGGCTTTTAACATCGCTTTGAGTTGATCTAAAAAAAGCTCAGGATGATCTAAGCTAATTCTAATACCTCGCCATCCTAAAAACGGGTTTTCTTCGGTAATGTTAAAATAATCTAAAACTTTGTCGCCACCTATATCTAACGTTCGCATAACCACCGGATTAGGATAATAGCTGCTAAGTACTTCGCGGTACCACTTTTCCTGTTCTTGTTGCGAAGGAAACTGCCCCTTTTGCATAAACCACGCTTCGGTTCTGTAAAGGCCAACACCATCACAAATATGGGCACTATTTTGTTGGGTATTAAGCTCAAGCCCTGCATTAAGCAATAAACTAATATGCTCGCCGTCTAACGTGATTGCTGGCAGTGCTTGTTCTTCTAAAAATCGATTGTTAAGCAAGTTATCTTGGTATTGTAACTCGGTATACTCATCAATAAGCATTTGCGAAGGCGAAATATATAAACGCCCAGAAAAGGCATCTAAAATCATTTCTTTGCTATCAAACTGCAATAGCGGTAAATCTTCAATACCCCAAATCGCAGGCACACCCATAGCACGGGTTAAAATAGAGGCGTGGCTATTAGCTGAACCATTAATGCTCACAACCCCAGCTAAACGCTCATTGGGCACCTCTGCTAACATCGCAGGGGTTAATGTATGCGCTATTAAAATGGTGTTTTCAGGGTAGTCTTTTATTGCGTGCTCGGTATTCACTAAATGATGCAGCACCCGTAAGCCAATGTCTTTTACATCAACTGCACGCTCTTTAATGTAAGGGTCTTGCATTTCGTTAAACTGCGCAACTAAACGTTCAATCACAATTTTTAATGCACTTTTTGCACACCACCCCTCTTGCAATTGCGCTTCTACATTATGACCTAAACTTTTAGCATCTAATAATTGCTGATAAACATCAAATACAGCCAGCGCTTCTTGAGGTATGGTGTCGCTTAATGTCATCGATAAAGTACTAAACTCTTTACGGGTTGCAGCAACCGCTTGGGTGAATAAACGCCGCTGTTCATTAACATCGCTATTTTTAGTAAGCTCTATAGACTTAAAGTTAAGTTTAGGAATAACAACAAATGCTTTACCTATGCTGATCCCTGGTGCACTAGAGACGCCTTTTAATACAGACGTTTGATGGGAAGACTCATCTTGGCGCAAAACTTCTTTTATTTCGGCATGGGCTAATTGCGAAGCTAACTGCGCAGAAAGCGTTATTAAAAACGACTCTTCATCTTGAGAAAATACTCGAGCCATTTTCTGTTGCACAACAATAACGCCTAATACCTTTTTTTGATGAACAACAGGCACAGACAAAAAAGCGTTATAGCCTTCTTCGTTAACTTCTGGGGAAAGTTTGAAACGAGGATGCGATTTTGCAAAGGCAATGTTAATTGCTTCTTCACGTTGAGCAACAAGCCCTACAAGTCCTTCGGTAAAGCCAATTCTAAATTTACCCACAGCATCAGGGTTTAAACCTTCAGTGGCCATCAGTACAAAGTTGTCTTGGCTGTAATCAGCAAAATAAATGGAGCAGCACTGGGTATTCATGGCATCTTTTACCATTTTCACAAAGCACACTAACGCACCGTCTAAATTCGCTTGTTGCGAAACAGACTCAGCTATCGCTCTGAGTGTTGCCAGCATACACTGCTCCTTTTTATGTAAAACTACCTTTTATTTCGCCAGTGATCTTTTTGTTGCTCTCGCTTATTAAAGGGCATAGCAAAGGGAGCAAACTCCTTCATAACACGTCGATAAACGTCCCGTTTAAACGACACAACCTGTCTAACCGGATACCAATAACTTACCCATCGCCAATCATCAAATTCCGGATGATGGGTTTTCAGTAAGTTAACATCTTCATCTTTACAGCGCAGTTTTAGTAAAAACCATTTTTGTTTTTGCCCAATACACACCGGACTTGAATCGCGGCGGATTAATCGTTTGGGTAATTTATAGCGTAACCAATGTTTTGAGCTTGCAACTATTTCTACATCTTCTGGTCGCAAACCTACTTCTTCGTGTAATTCACGGTACATAGTTTGTTCTGGTGTTTCACCATCATCAACACCACCTTGGGGAAATTGCCAAGAATGTTGACCATAACGTCTGGCCCAAAACACTTGCCCCTGATTATTGCAAATCACAATTCCGACATTGGCACGAAAACCTTCGGCATCAATCACCTTAGTGCCTCATTTGTAAGTCGATTTTTTATGATTGTTCCACATTAGTTGCAATACGGCAAATACTATTATGCGCAAGCCTCGTGAACGCCTTCGCGCAAGGTAAATTAATGACGAAATCCGTTGCATATTAATAACAAACAGCTCTGGCATGAATTAATACATAAAAACCACACTGTTTGTGCTGGTTACTCACAGCTTGTGCATAACTTTCATAAAACACGCTCATTTAGCAAACAAATCCACAATACAAGATCAAAAAAGTGATGTTCTCCACAGAATCTGTGGATAAACATGTTTATACATCTGTATTTATCCTTACAACAATTATAGACCTTAATTAAAACTGAACACTAAAAACAAAAAAAACAATATAGTTCAGCTACTTATCTAAAACTATAGTTTTAAAGTAGTGCATAAAATTGCACCAACCACGCCATGTACAAAAATCAACCAACCGCTAAAGATGTCCACTACCATGCTAATTTGCTATCATGACACTGGTATTTATTCAACTAAATTAACAGTATGCAACCTTTAAAACCTCATTCAATTAATCAACTAATGCAACGTGTCAATAATATTGCAGGACTTACACTTGGCCAGTTAGCACAGCAGTATCATTTTAAAACACCTGATGATTTGTTACGTGAAAAAGGCTGGACGGGTCAACTGATTGAATATGTATTAGGCGCAACGGCCGGTTCAAAACCGCTCCCCGACTTTGAAGATTTAGGTATAGAGCTCAAAACATTGCCCATTTCATATAAAGGCAAACCATTAGAAACCACGTTTGTGTCGGTTACCCCACTAATGAATGTAACCGGTATGACCTGGCACACAAGTAGCGTACGTAAAAAGTTGAATCATGTTTTATGGCTACCTATTTTAAGTGAGCGCGATATTGCCCCGTTTGATAGAATAATAGGCAGTGGCTTTTTATGGCAACCTAGTGCGGCACAAGATGCACAATTACAGCGTGACTGGGAAGAGCAAATGGAGCTTATAGCCCTTGGCCGGGTAGATGAAATATCAGGACATTTAGGGGATGTAATGCAAATACGGCCAAAAGCAGCGAATAGCCATATTGTTACCGACGCTATAGGCCCAAACGGGAAAATAATTAAAACCCTGCCGCGTGGCTTTTATTTAAAAACCAGTTTTACCGGTGAAATTTTAAAGCAGCAATTTCAGCTTTAATTGATGAAAAGTAATTAACGTTTGGCTTGTTTAACTTAGACATTCGCACTGCTTGCTTAACGCCCGTAGCTCGATGCTCGTAGCCCGTTCCTTTGTCTCTTTTTTGCTATTTTTTTACAAAAAATCCCCGCCTAAGCGAGGATTTTTATAATCTTAAATATCAGAACCTAAAAAATTACTGACCTTTAACTTCTTTTAAACCGTTATAAGGTGCTTTAGCGCCTAATTGCTCTTCAATACGTAGCAATTGGTTGTACTTAGCAACACGATCTGAACGGCTTAATGAACCCGTTTTAATTTGACCTGCAGCAGTACCTACCGCTAAATCTGCAATGGTTGCATCTTCAGTTTCACCTGAACGATGAGAAATAACCACTGTAAAACCTACATCTTTTGCCATTTTGATTGCTGCTAACGTCTCTGTTAGTGAACCAATTTGGTTAAATTTGATTAAGATTGAGTTAGCAATACCGTTATCAATACCGCGTTTTAAAATCTTAGTATTGGTTACGAATAAGTCATCACCCACTAATTGAACTTTATCGCCCATTAGTTTAGTTTGGTGTGCAAAACCATCCCAATCAGACTCATCTAAGCCATCTTCGATTGATACAATTGGGTATTGCTCAGTTAAATCTTTTAAGAAGTGGTTAAACTCTTCAGATGTGAATTGCTTACCTTCACCTTTAAGGTCATAGATATTTGCTTCTTTGTTATAAAACTCAGAGGCCGCACAATCCAGCGCAAGGGTAATATCTTTACCAAGCTCATAACCGGCATTTGCAACAGCCACTTTAATGGCTGCAAGCGCAGCTTCATTTGATGCAAGGTTTGGTGCAAAACCGCCTTCGTCACCTACAGCTGTTGAATGACCATCTGCTTTAAGTACTTTAGCCAGACTATGGAATACTTCAGCACCCATACGTAATGCTTCACGGAAGTTAGTAGCACCCACTGGCTGAACCATAAATTCTTGAATATCCACTGAGTTATCAGCATGCTCACCGCCATTGATGATGTTCATCATTGGTAGTGGCATAGAGTAAACACCTGGCGTACCATTTAAGTCAGCAATGTGCTCGTATAGCTCTACTTTTTTAGATTGTGCAGCCGCTTTTGCGTTAGCAAGTGAAACAGCTAAAATAGCATTAGCACCTAGTTTTTCTTTGTTTTCAGTACCATCTAAATCAAGCATTACTTGGTCTACATCACTTTGAGCAAGTGCGTTTTGACCTTTTAAAGCCGCTGCAATTTCATTATTAATGAAGCCAACCGCTTTTAATACGCCCTTACCTAAGTAACGCGCTTTATCACCATCACGTAATTCTAATGCTTCGCGAGTTCCTGTAGATGCACCTGAAGGCGCAGCAGCACGGCCCCATGAACCATCAGCTAAATATACTTCAGCTTCAACAGTTGGGTTACCACGCGAGTCCATAATTTCACGACCGATTACTTTTACGATTTCTGACATCTTGATTCCTCTATATTCCCAAAATGGTGAGTGCGGCTAACCTGAGTTTGGCTAGCCTTAGAAACAAAAAAGGCCGCGCATCATGCACAGCCTTTTTAAATTACGAAGACGCTTTTTGGTAGGCGTGAGCCGCAGCTACAAACCCTTCAAATAGCGGGTGACCATCACGTGGTGTTGAAGTGAATTCCGGATGGAATTGCGCTGCAATAAACCAAGGGTGATCTTTATTCTCAATAATCTCTACTAGTTTTTTATCTTCAGATAAACCTGTAAAGCTTAAACCTGCTTGCTCAAGCTGTGCTACAAAGTTGTTGTTAACTTCATAACGGTGACGATGGCGTTCAACAATTTCGTCGCTACCATACACGTCATGTACTTTAGAGCCAGGTGTTAAATGACACTTTTGTGCGCCTAAACGCATAGTGCCACCTAAATCAGACTTTTCGTCACGTAATTCAACATTACCTTCAGCATCTAACCACTCGGTGATTAAACCAACCACTGGCGACTCTGAGTTTGCATTAAATTCAGTTGAGTTTGCATCAACTAAACCGGCAACATTTCGTGCGTATTCAATAAGCGCAACCTGCATACCTAAACAAATACCTAAGTAAGGCACTTTGTTTTCACGGGCATATTTAGCCGCTAAAATCTTACCTTCAACACCACGACCGCCAAAACCACCCGGTACTAAGATAGCATCTAAGCGAGAAAGAACATCCGTTCCTTTGGTTTCTAAATCTTGTGAATCAACGTATTGAATATTAATAGTTAAACGATTTTTTAATCCTGCATGTTTTAATGCTTCGTTTACTGATTTGTATGCATCTGGTAATTCAATGTACTTACCTACCATGCCAATCGTCACTTCACCTGTTGGGTTAGACTCTTGGTATAATACTTGTTCCCACTCAGCTAAATCAGCTTCAGGCGCGTCTAAATGAAAACGGCGACATACAAAGTTATCTAACTCTTGCGATTTTAATAGCGCAGGAATTTTATAAATACTATCTACGTCAGGTAGTGAAATAACGGCTTTTTCTTCAACATTTGTGAACAATGCAATTTTTGCACGCTCGTTATTTGGCAGCTTACGGTCTGAGCGACAAATAAGAATATCTGGTTGAATACCGACTGAGCGTAACTCTTTAACTGAGTGCTGAGTTGGTTTTGTTTTCACTTCACCAGCAGGGCCTAAGAAAGGCACTAGCGTTAAGTGAATGAAAAGTGCGCGTTCACGACCGATTTCTGTACCCATTTGACGAATTGCTTCGATAAATGGTTGTGATTCAATATCACCTACCGTGCCACCAATTTCAACGATTGCTATATCATGGCCTTCTGCACCATCATAAACACGTTGCTTAATATCATTGGTAATATGAGGAATAACCTGAATAGTTGCGCCAAGATATTCACCACGTCTTTCACGACGTAGTACATCTTCATATACACGCCCTTGCGTAAAGTTATTACGGCTGGTCATTTTGGTGCGAATAAAGCGTTCATAGTGACCTAAATCAAGGTCCGTTTCTGCGCCGTCTTCGGTAACGTATACTTCACCGTGTTGAATTGGGCTCATTGTGCCTGGGTCAACGTTGATGTAAGGATCCAGCTTTAGAATGGTAACATCTAAGCCACGGGCTTCTAAAATAGCGGCCAATGATGCTGCTGCAATACCTTTACCCAACGAAGAAACAACTCCGCCAGTAACGAAGATAAATTTTGTACTCATGCGAACCCTAGAATATCAGGAATTAAAAGGAATATAATACCCAAACAAGTGATTTTGGAATATAAACAAGACGGGGCGAAATTGTACCAAAACATAGCTAAGCAATCCAGCTATAAATAGCAAATCTGTGCACAAAAAACAGACATTTTTTATGTCCCTATTTATTTAATTTTTTTATTGCATCCCATGCCGCATCCATTTCCTCTAAAGACGCTGACTCAATACATTTACCCTGGGCAATTAAGTAATTTTGCACCTTTTCAAATCGTGCAGAAAACTTATCGTTGGCACTACGAAGCAATTGCTCTGGATCACGTTTGACATGGCGCGCTACATTCACGGTCGCGAACAACAAATCACCTAGTTCTTCTGCTGTATGGTCTGAGTACGGGTCATGTTCTAAGGCTTCTTTGACTTCCTCAACTTCCTCACTCACCTTATCTATAGCTCCATGATAAGTAGGCCAATCAAAGCCTAAAGCGGCTACACGTTGCTGAATTTTTTTGGCTTTTGTTAAGCTAGGTAAACTGTTTGGTATATCTTGCCAAAGTGTTGAGCTTTCATCTTGGGGTCTAGTAGCACGCTCTTGTGCTTTTATTGCTTGCCATTGCGCGGCTAATTCGGCATCAGTTGTGGGGGTGTCTTGCGCTGTAAATACATGCGGATGACGGCGCACTAGCTTCTCATTTAATTGAGCCACTACATCATTAAAATCAAATAATTGCTGCTCTTGCGCTAGTTGCGCATAAAACACGATTTGAAATAACAGATCACCTAGTTCACCTTTAAGTTCACTTAAATCGTCGCGCTCAATACAATCAGCCACTTCATAAGCTTCTTCAAGAGTATGAGGTACGATTGACGCAAACGTTTGCTTGAGATCCCAAGGGCATCCGCCCTCAGGGTTTCTCAGTGTTTGCATTATTTCCAGCAGTTGGCTTAAAGCCTCATTGTTAGCCTGATTACTGCCCTCGTTTTGCACTGTGTACCCCTTCGATCTGATGTAGCTTAGACAGCACTTTATTAGTGCCCTGTAAGTCATGCACTTCAATTTGCATCACAAAAATAGCAGTTTGAGTGCTATCAACCGTGTTTACGTTCATATTGAGCACATTAACTTTTTCATTGGCAAGTGCAGAACTGATGTCACGAATTAAGCCAGAACGATCACTGGCTTCAATACGAATAGTTAAGGCGTAAGAGCTACTGATATCGTCTGACCAACTCACTGAAATAACACGCTCGGGGTGCTTGTTTTTTAAATTACTAAACGAATCGCAATCTTCTCGGTGCACCGCAATACCGCGCCCTTGAGTAATATACCCAATAATTTCATCCCCAGGTACTGGGCGACAACAACGAGCAACATGGCTCATTAAACTACCGACCCCATCCACCACAATACCGTTTTTGTCACCAGTCACTTTACTAGGCGATTTGAAACGAATTACCGGCTCATGCTCTGTTCTGTCGGTAATAAAGTTAAGCATTTGATTAAGACGAATATCGCCAGCGCCAATGGCGACCATTAAGTCATCAAGTTCTCTAAAATTAAAACGCTTTATAGCAGGATCTAAATCTTTATAAGTTAGCTCTAATTTTTGTAATTCGTTATCAAGGATTTCTTTACCCGCACTTAAATTTTTATCGCGGTCGAGCTGTTTAAACCAATGGTGGATTTTGGCCCTTGCGCGAGACGATTTAATATATCCCAGCGACGGGTTTAACCAATCACGGCTTGGGTTTGGCTGCTTTTGGGTTAGTATTTCAACTTGGTCACCAGTGCTTAACTGATGAGTAAATGGCACTATTTTGCCAAATATTTTTGCGCCAATACATCGATGCCCTACATTGGAGTGAATGTAGTAAGCAAAATCAAGAGGTGTTGCCCCTAGCGGTAAGTCAAAAATATCTCCACGAGGGGTAAATACATAAACGCGGTCTTCAACCACTTGGTTTTTAAGCTCTTGTGCTAAATCACTGCCATCAACCACTTCTTCTTGCCATTGCAATAACTTACGCAACCAGCTAATTTTTTGCTCATAGCCTGAACCACGACCAGGTAATGCGCCTTCTTTGTACATCCAATGCGCAGCAACACCTAACTCAGCATCTTGATGCATGTCGTGCGTTCGTATTTGAATTTCAACGGTTTTACCCTCAGGGCCAAACACAACCGTATGAATAGACTGATAGCCATTTTGTTTTGGGGTTGCAACGTAATCGTCAAACTCTTTATTTAAATGACGCCAATTAGTATGCACTATGCCTAGGGCGCCGTAGCAATCTTGTAATCGCTCAACCACAATTCGCATGGCGCGTATGTCAAACAGCTGATCAAACTCGTAGTTCTTTTTCGCCATTTTTTTATAAATGCTGTAGATATGTTTTGGCCTGCCGTACACCTCAGCTTTAATGCCCGCTTCATGGAGGCGTTGTTTTACTTGCTCAACCATATCAGCCATATACGCTTCACGGGCAAGGCGCTTATCATCAAGTTGCTTAGCAATGTTTTTATAAATATCTGGATGCAAATACCGAAAAGCTAAATCCTCTAGCTCCCACTTTAATTGGCCAATACCAAGACGATTCGCAAGCGGTGCAAATATATCAGCGGTTTCTTTAGCGGCAATCACTCGCTCTTCTTCTGCGGCGTCTTTTACGTTGCGTAAATGGCAAACCTGTTCGGCTAATTTAATTACCACAGCGCGCACATCTTCCACCATGGCAAGCAGCATCCGGCGAATATTATCAACCTGAACTGTACCGTTACCTTGGTGAGCTAAGGTGCTAATGGTCGCCATTTGTGACACACCTGTAAGCAGCACTGCAACATGGTTACCTAAATGCTCTTCTACCGCATCAATGCTCACTACATCATTTAAATAATAAGGGGTTAAGTAGGCGGTGGCTAAAGAGTCAGCATCTAAATTTAGCTCAACTAAAATCTCCACCATTTCTATGGCGGTATTTTGTCGCTCGCTGTTATCACAAGCTTGGCAAAGCTGCTGCGCCTTGTTGAGTAAGCTGATTTTTTCTTGTGACAAACCAAGAGATTCTACGCGTGAAAAAAAATCACCCGCTTTATCATGTTGATGAGATTGACGTGTCGCTACCATAGTGCGCTTTACCTCCGTTGAAATAACGCCATAGTTTCGATATGCCCCGTGTGAGGAAACATATTCATTAGCCCTATTTTATTCAACTCAAAGCCGGCTTGCGAAATAATAGCGCTGTCACGGGCTAAAGTAACAGGGTCGCAAGAGACATATAAAATCGCTTTAAACTGCGTTAATGGAAGCTGTTCTAAAACTGCCATCGCACCAGTGCGTGAGGGGTCGAGTACTAAAACATCTAATTCTTTATTAAACCACGGCGCTTTTTTAATGCTCGTGGTTAAATCAAAACAATGAAACTGGGTATTAGTAATAGAGTTAGTGTGCGCATTTTGTGTTGCTAATGCAACCGCCGAAGTTACGCCCTCAATTCCTGTTACTGTTTTAGCTTGTTTGGCTAACACTAAAGAGAAGTTACCAATACCACAAAATAAATCCAGAACATTTTCATCGCCTTGAAGTGCTAACCAGTTTGCAGCTTGGATAAGCATCGCTTGATTTACACTCGCGTTAACCTGAATAAAATTACTGAGCCCAAACTCAAACGTTATATTTAACTGTTCAAGTTTATAAAATGGCATAGCTAAATGTGAATGATCAATGGTGTCACTGTCACTTTGCCACACTAACTGCCAATTATGAGCTGCCACATTTTGCTCAACAAACGCCTTATCATGAGGTGAAATCGCTTTGGTATGGCGGATAACAATAAAAGATTGTTCATCAGCGGCACATAATTGTAAATGACTAATACTGTGTAGCGTCTTGTTTTGATTAATGACTTTATCAAATACATTAAATACATCGGCAAATACGTCACTTAATACTGGGCACTGATTAATGCTAACAATGCTTTTAGAGCCACGTGCTCTGTAGCCTACCCGCATTTTTTTTGCGGCCTTGTCGAACATAACAGCAACCCGAGCACTACGTCTATAGTGGGTTGCTTGGCTTTGCAGCGGGGCTTGCCAGTTTAAATCGGTTAATTTTGCAAACTTGGCAAATAATTGATTTACCGCCGCTTGCTTTTCAATTACCTGCTGTGTGGCATCTAAATGCTGTAGCTGGCAACCACCGCATTGGCTGTAGTGTTCACAAATAGGCGCTGTACGATATTCACTAGCTTTAATTATTTTAAGCGTATCAGCTTGGCTGTAACGTGCTTTATCATCAACTAACTTGGCTTTTACTCGCTCACCAGGTAATGCTCCACTAACAAAACACACTTTATTATTGTACTTAGCAATACCACGGCCATGGTGATCCATTGCTGTAATATCGAGTTCTAGCGATTGCTGTTGTAGTGGTTTTTTCTTTGCTTTAAATATTTGTGCCATGAGGCATTACCTTAAAGGTTGATGAATTACGTCTCTACTTTGAGAATAGCTATGAGTATGTATATACTCACATTTAATAAAAATGATAATAATGCTCAGATTATGACCAAACTAGGCTTGCGCGATTCTGTTTTAACACTCACCCTGATCCCCACAGTGATCATTGGGCTATTACTAGGTGGTTATTTTACAATAAATCGTTACATTGAGCTTGATGAAATTTTATATCAACAAGGCACAACAATTTCTGAGCCTTTAGCGATTGCTCTTGAACAACCTTTACTGGAAAAAAATAAAAAACTACTTAATCGCGTGATTCGTTATACACATAACAAACACTCACCGGCGATTAAATCAATTGCTATTTTTAATGATAACAACCAACTTATTATAACTAGTAACTATCATCGCTCGTTCGATACCTTAATTGAGCAAACACAAATAGACAGTTTTAAAGCCACACATGTTCAGCAAACTGAAGAGTTAGTGACTTTTTTTACCCCTATTATTAATCACACAACACCTAATAGCGATTGGAATACCTCTGAGTTTCAGACCACATTAGGTACCGTAGTGATCCAACTTAATCGCGACAAAGCTGTTATTGGTCAGCAACGCGCATTATTAGTCAGCGGTATTATTATTATTCTTGCCTTAGTATTAGCAGCTATTTTAGCACTAAAACTTAGCCGTATGTTTATGACACCGCTAAATAAGTTAGTACTTGCTACCGACAGGTTAATTGAAGGGAAAAGACAAACAGGGTTAACTGAGCCCATGAATGGTGAGTTTGAACTATTGCGTGAAGGACTCAATACCATCTCCCACTCTATGGTGATGCAAAAAGACGAAATGCAAAAAAATATTGATCAAGCAACAAGTGATTACCGCGAAACGCTTGAGCAATACGAAACACAAAATATACAGCTCACTATGGCTAAAAAAGAAGCCCAAGATGCTAACCGCGTTAAGTCTGACTTTTTAGCTAAAATGAGTCATGAATTGCGTACACCACTTAACGGGGTTATTGGCTTTACTCGCCAGCTTTATAAAACACCGCTAAATAAAAACCAAAAAGATTACCTTGATACCATTGAGCTTTCAGCAAACAGCTTACTGACCATTATTAGCGATATATTAGACTTCTCCAAATTAGAAGCGGGTGCTATGGAGCTTGAATCGATTCAATTTCAATTACGCGATAGCGTAAACGAAGTGATGACATTACTGGCACCTAGTGCTCACGATAAACAACTTGAGCTCTCTATTTATATAAACCCTCAGGTGCCCGATCACTTAACCGGCGACCCCACTCGATTTAAACAAGTGCTTATTAACTTGTTAAGTAACGCGATTAAGTTTACTGAAAAAGGCGCGATTAAAGTCGATATTAGCCATCGTTTATTAGATGAGGAGCGTACTTCCATTTTAGTGTCGGTTGCTGACACCGGGGTGGGTATTCCTGCCGATAAACAAGACGCGTTATTTACCGCCTTTGGCCAAGCCGACTCCAGTATCACCCGTAAATTTGGTGGCACTGGCTTAGGGCTTATTATTACTAAACATATAGTTGAAGCAATGAATGGCCGTATTACTTTAAATTCAGCTCCAGGTAGTGGCACATGCTTTACTTTTAATGGCGTATTTAGATTACCAAATCATGTATTTATCAACGATTTGCCCACCCAGTCATTAATTGGTAAACGTGTTCTTTACTTAGAGCCACATAAACATACTCATCATGCCGTACTTTCATTATTACAAGAGTGGAAAATCAGCGTCACCCCATGCCATAGCGAAAGTGAATTTTTAGAGTGTATCGAGAAATCAGAGATCAATTTTGATATATGCCTTATTGGTCACATGGCATCGGTTGATGATATGCAGCGCTTAAAAAGCTATGTAAAAGCGGTTAGAGAATCAACCGATTATTTATACTTAATGCTCAATACTGTATCGCACAATATGCGTGAAGCCTTTATAGGCAGCGGTGCAGATGCCTGTTTAAGTAAACCGCTTAACCATCGTAAGTTATGTGAGTTATTAGCTGCACCCTATCGACTTGATCACCCAGCGCATAACATAGACCGGCATGAACAAACTCTACTGCCATTAAAAGTATTAGTCGTGGATGATAACGACGCGAATTTAAAATTAATTTACACCCTACTAAACGAACAGGTTGAATTGATTGATACCGCGCATAATGGATCACAAGCTTACAGCTTAAGTAAAAGTCATAAATATGATGTGATTTTTATGGATATTCAAATGCCGATAATGGATGGCATTACAGCCTGTAAACTCATTAAAGAGTCATCTTTAAATGAAGATACACCTATTATTGCCGTAACGGCGCATGCACTTAATAGTGAAAAAGAACAATTATTAAAAGATGGCTTTGAAGGCTATTTAACCAAGCCAATTGACGAAGATATGCTCAATCAAATTATTTGCGATCATAGCCCGCAATTACCTGTAAGCCGTGATAAGTCAAAAAGCAGATTTGAACATAGCACAGCACCTTTTGATAGCACTCGGCTTGATTGGACGTTGGCACTGCAACGTGCAGGCGGTAAACCCGAATTAGCCAATGAGATGCTTAATATGCTGTTATTAAGCGTGCCCGAAACCCTAAACTTATTAAATCAAGCAATCGTCAGTAATGATTGCCATCAAGTACTCAGCGTGATCCACAAATTTCATGGAGCGTGTTGCTACACCGGCGTACCAAAGCTAAAAACCTTAGCTGAAACGATCGAAACATCACTAAAAAATGAATGCGTACTTGATAATATAGAGCCCGAACTGTATGAACTTCAAGACGAGCTGGAAAACTTACTTGTTGATGCCAAAATTGATATCACTAATAAATAAGCTCGTCTTTGATGTTGTTTTTTATGATTCTAAGCGCGTGCTTCAAGCATTAAGCGTTTCATGTCACGCACCGCTTTGTCTAAACCATCAATCGCTGCACGGGCAATAATAGCGTGACCAATATTAAGCTCGTAAATCTCTGGCATCGCTGCAATTGGCTTCACGTTGTGATAATGCAAACCATGGCCGGCATTAACAATTAAGCCAATACTCGCTGCATACTTAACGCCTTGGCGGATGTGTTCAAGTTCTTTTGCTGTATCTTCATCGTTGGTGGCATCAGCATACGCCCCAGTATGAATTTCAACATAAGGCGCACCACAGGCTTTTGCAGCGTCTAACTGCGCTTTATCGGCATCTATAAACAGTGACACTTTAATACCGGCTTGCGTTAAAGTTTTAGTCGCTGCGGCTATTTTATTAATATTACCCGCTACATCTAAGCCGCCTTCGGTAGTAAGCTCTTCACGTTTTTCAGGTACTAAGCAAACATATTCAGGTTTAACCTCAAGTGCAATCGCAATCATTTCATCGGTTACTGCGGTTTCAAGGTTCATACGTGTTTGAATGGTTTTAGCCATCACATACACGTCGCGATCTTGAATGTGTCTGCGATCTTCACGTAAATGAATCGTAATGCCATCTGCACCGGCATGTTCTGCAACACTGGCTGCATGGGCTGGATCTGGGTAAGAAGTACCTCGAGCTTGGCGAAGCGTTGCAATATGATCTACGTTCACGCCTAGAAGAATATCTTTCATGTTTGTACCTGTGAAATTTGTTTATTGAGAGCTAATAAATAACTCACGACTTTTTAATGGCTTATTGCCCAATAATGGCTTTAATAAATAACGACTTAATTGCTTTGCCATATATAACACATCCGCTTGGCTAAAGTCATGATTTGCTATGGCATTAAGTTGTGAACCGGTGAATCCAGAACGCGAGTCATGTTGCACTGAAAACCCTACTTCTGCGAAGTAGCTATACGTTTGTGCCTCGTCAATTGGCTCACCGTCAGCGTCAAAACTAAAATCGACTCCATATCCTAGCAGCTCTAACAGTTGAAATTCATAAGAACGCAGTACCGCTTGCATGTCAGTACCGCTATTAAGGTTTTCTAGGTGTGTTTTATAAAGTTGAAAAACTTGATCAATGGGCTCATTAATCGGCACAATGCGACTAGTTAGCTCATTTAAATAAAAGCCACAATAAAGCTTATCACCAGTTAGAAATAACGGGTTGCCGTAGAGCTCAAATTTATTAATATATTTTAAATCGTATTTGCCGTTGTAATGGACGAGTAAGGATTGAAATGGTTGTAATTGGGCTTTATGTTTAGTGGCCTGGCGGCCACTAACTCGTGCGAGCATTCTAAGCTGGCCAACGCCTTCTACCAGCATATCTAACATTACTTGCGAGTCACTATAGGGACGTCGATGTAATAAATAGGCTTTGTAAAAGTCGCTGTCCATATTAGGCTATTCGATACTTATTAATCTTCACCGTAGCCTAAGCTTCTTAAGGCACGCTCATCGTCAGCCCAGCCCGATTTTACTTTAACCCATAGTTCTAAAAATACTTTATTTTCAAGCATTTCTTCTAGGTCTTTACGCGCTTCACGGCCGATCACTTTTAGCTTTTCGCCTTTGTTACCGATAACCATGCGCTTTTGCGTTTCACGCTCAACCAAAATAAGGCCATTGATGTGCCAAATACCGTTTTCTTGCCATTTAAACTGCTCTATTTCCACAGTCACTGAGTAAGGTAGTTCCTCACCCATAAAGCGCATAAGCTTTTCACGGATCACTTCAGCAGCCATAAAGCGCATTGAGCGGTCAGTAACGTAGTCGTCTGGAAAATAAAATTCGCACGGCGGTAAACGTTTAGTCACTTCATCTTTGATCAGGTTAATGTTTTTACCCTGAGTCGCAGATACAGGCATAATGCCTATAAAATCAAACTTATCGCCTAACCACTTCATATGTGGCAGTACAAGGTCACGATCTTTTACCTGGTCAATTTTGTTAATAACTAACAATACCGGCTTGCCACTTTGGCTCACTTTGTTAAGTACCATCTCGTCATCGGCATTCCAATGAGTGCCTTCAACAACAAAAATAATCAGTTCAACATCGCCAATTGAGCTCGACGCTGCACGGTTCATTAAACGGTTAATGGCGCGTTTTTCTTCAACGTGAAGACCTGGGGTATCTACGTACACCGCTTGGTGTTTACCCTCAGTATGAATACCCATAATACGATGGCGCGTGGTTTGTGGCTTACGTGAGGTAATACTGACTTTTTGCTCAATAATTTCATTAAGCAAGGTTGATTTACCCACATTAGGACGGCCAACAATCGCAACCATGCCACAAAATGTGTCTATTTCGCCTTCATGAGGCTGTATTAAGGTATCAAGATTCATTTTTAAGTATCTTCAATGCTTTTTCGGCCGCTTTTTGTTCGGCTTTACGCCTTGAGCTGCCAACAGAAATAATGCTATCCATTCCATCAACGATACATTCAACCGTGAATGTTTGATTGTGTGCCTGACCTTTAGTATCTACTACAGTATAGCCAGGTAATGATAGCTTACGAGCTTGCAAATACTCTTGCAGCAGGGTCTTAGGATCTTTTTGGTTAAGCCCTGGTGAAATAGCATCTAAACGTGATTCATACCACGCTAAAATAAGCTCGCCGCAGCGATCAATGTCTGAATCTAAAAATACAGCACCAATTATGGCTTCAACTGCATCTGCAAGGGTCGACTCGCGTCTAAACCCGCCACTTTTTAGCTCGCCTGGGCCTAAACGCAGGTAATCACCTAGCTCAAACTCAAGGCCAAATTCAGCTAACGTCTGGCCGCGAACTAAAGTCGAACGCATGCGGCTTAAATCGCCTTCACGTGCTTTAGGAAATTTAGCGTACAAGGCATTGGCAATTACAAAGCTCAAAATCGAGTCGCCCAAAAATTCGAGTCGCTCGTTGTGTTGACCTTTATGGCTGCGGTGCGTCATTGCTTGCTCAAGTAGGCCTTGATCAGCAAATGTGTAGCCAATTCTTTTGTATAACTCTGTTACATTTTTTTTCATTGTTACTGAATATTACCTAGGCGTTCAAAACGAACACCAGTTGGAACCCATCCTGGTAAAATGTCATCTGGGCCATTATCAAATTCAAAACTCATCCATATAAAGACAGCTTTACCCACCAAGTTTTCTTTTGGTACAAAGCCCCAAAAGCGACTATCTTGGCTGTTATCGCGATTGTCACCCATCATAAAGTAATGATCAGCAGGCACCACCCATTCATCCGCAGGAGTGCCCAATTGCTGGTAGTAACGCCCTTTTCGTTCAGGCGATTTTGGGTTAATTAAAATATCATGGCTAGACGTAGTTAAATCTTCATTTAAACGCGCTAAAGCCATTGGGCCTTGCATAAATTCATCATCATTAATTAATTTAAAATCAATTTTATTGAATTCGTTGCAAAGAAACGCGCCTTTTTGAACTTCGCCTTCTTCACATTTTGGTTGAATATATAAACGCTTATCGCGATAAACAATTTTATCGCCAGGTAAGCCTATAGCACGTTTAATATAATCAACTCTTTCATCTAATGGGTATTTAAAAACAACAATATCGCCACGCTCTGGTTCGCTCACATCCACTAACTGGCTGCGCCATACTGGGTCTTTAATTCCATAAGAATACTTTTGCACTAAAATAAAATCGCCTACTAATAAGGTTGGCATCATTGAACCCGACGGGATCTGAAACGGCTCAAAAATAAACGATCTAAAAATAGTGATAGCAGCAATCATCGGAAAAATCGACTTTGCTGTTTCAGTAATGACTGGCTCAGGCGCAATCAATGCTGCTGTTTCTTCATCAAGTTGGCCACCGGCAGAAGTTTGTGCAATTGCCAAACGCTCCTGCCTTTTAGGGGCAAACATTAAGTGATCTATTAACCATATAAGGCCTGAGCCTAAGGTTAATAACACCAATAAAACTGAAAAGTAGCCAGCCATTTATTATCCTTTATTTTTATTTACCAACTTTTAAAATGGCTAAGAACGCTTCTTGAGGCACTTCAACGTTACCAAGTTGCTTCATTCGCTTTTTACCATCTTTTTGTTTTTGAAGTAATTTTTTCTTACGACTCACGTCACCACCGTAACACTTCGCGATTACGTTTTTACGTAGTTGCTTTACAGTTGTACGGGCGATTACATGCTGACCAATTGCTGCCTGAATCGCAATATCAAACATTTGACGCGGTATAAGCTCTTTTAACGCATCAGCAAGCTGACGACCACGAGACTGCGCGCTTTCGCGGTGTACAATAATAGCTAGAGCATCGACACGCTCGCCATTAATAAGTATATCTACACGTACCATGTCTGAGGTTTGGAAGTGCTTAAAGTTATAATCAAGCGACGCAAAACCACGACTGGTTGATTTTAACTTATCAAAGAAATCCATTACCACTTCAGCCATTGGCAGTTCATACGTTACTGCAACTTGCTTACCGTGATAGCTCATTTTAGTTTGCATACCGCGCTTATCAACACATAAGGTTATTACGCTTCCTAAGTACTCTTGTGGTACTAAAATGTTAGCTTCTACTACTGGCTCACGTATTTCTAAAATATCGTTTACGGCTGGTAGATCAGACGGGTTATCTATTTGTGTAGTGCCCTCTTTAGTCACTACCTCATAAATAACCGTTGGTGCTGTGGTGATTAAATCAATGTCGTATTCACGCTCTAAACGCTCTTGAATAATTTCCATGTGCAGCATACCTAAGAAGCCACAGCGGAAACCAAACCCTAATGCGGTTGAGTTTTCTGGTTCAAAGAATAACGACGCATCGTTTAAGCTTAGTTTGTTAAGTGCATCGCGGAACGACTCGTAATCATCTGACGCAATTGGGAACATGCCCGCGTAGACTTGTGGTTTAATTTTCTGAAAACCAGGTAAGCGCAGTGGTGCCGCATTTTTTTGATGAGTAATAGTATCGCCTACTGGTGCACCGTGTATTTCTTTAATACCGGCAATAACAAACCCTACTTCGCCTGTGCGTAAAACACCGGTGTTAGTTTGTTTAGGTGTGAAAATACCCACATGATCTGCGGTATGTACGTTCTCGTTTGACATGATTTTAATTTTGTCGCCCGCGCGAAGTTCACCATGCTTAATACGCACTAGCGATACAACGCCTTGGTATGGGTCAAACCAAGAATCGATAATTAGCGCTTGTAATGGTGCGTCTTTATCACCAACTGGTGGTGGTACATCTTTAACGATCATTTCAAGTACTTCAGCAATACCCACACCTGTTTTGGCGCTACATTGCACAGCATCAAGGGCATCAATACCAATAATGTCTTCAATTTCTTCGGCTACACGTAATGGATCGGCTTGCGGTAAATCAATTTTATTCAGAACCGGTATAACTTCTAAGTCCATTTCAATGGCGGTATAACAGTTGGCTAATGTTTGTGCTTCAACACCTTGGCCGGCATCAACAACCAATAATGCGCCTTCACACGCTGCTAGTGAGCGTGATACTTCATAAGTAAAGTCAACGTGCCCAGGAGTGTCGATAAAGTTGAGCTGGTACGTTTCACCATCGTTTGCTTTGTAGTTTAACGTTACACTTTGCGCCTTAATGGTAATGCCACGTTCACGTTCAATATCCATTGAATCTAGAACCTGTTTCTGCATTTCACGGTCGGTTAAACCACCACAAACTTGGATCAAACGGTCAGAAAGGGTCGATTTACCATGGTCAATGTGGGCGATGATCGAAAAATTACGGATATGCTTCATAAACTGGATTCTAAACTTCTATTTTAAAGGACTAAGGTCGCATGCCTAAATAACTTGAAAATACTTGCTGTGCATTTTCAAGTTACTGTGGCATAAAAACGCAATTTTACATTTAATTGGCGTCAATCACCATCTATTTGAGTTAAAGGGAGACTAATTGGATGAATTTTTATCACTTTAATCTCATGTCTAAGTGATTTTACCCATGTTTTAGCAATTAAAAAGCCGGTGATGCCACCCAATATCGCTGCTAAAATTTGCCAGCCTTCGGCCAATAATATTAATTCACTGGTTATTAAGGCGAAGATTAAACTCAAAAACAAGGGCAACATGTAAACGGCAAAGGCATGTTTTACAACATGGCTGTCATCTAGTGACAGGGTCACTTTTTGCCCCACCTCTAATTGCGTTTCAAATTTATAGGGCAAGGTTTTTTTGGCGGTACCAAATAACTTGCTAAACACCTGTGAGCCACAACGTCCATTACAGCCTTCACAGGCCTGTTTTTGTTGGGCTTCTAAATGCGCAACGTGGCCACTAAGGGCCACGACGGTTAACGTTTGTTCTATCATAATTTAGTTTCTATAATGCCCGTGATACCGACTCTGCAATCGCTTTAGCACTCGTTGTTGGGATATTCCCCACCACAGACACATCAAAATTTCCGCCGTTGTGCACATATATAGTGGTTGCACCCGAGGTCAGTGCTCCGCTTAAACGCTTGCCCGGTAGTGGTCGTTGTACAAATACTGATACCTCAACGAATCCATCAGAAAATAAATAGTAGTCTGTTAATTCATTGTTTAAGTCGAGCTTATGTCTATCTGACTTGAGTAGTTCAAACCCTTCAGGTAGCCAACCAATAGTCCAATTCATAGCATTTGCTTTGCTTTGTTCAGCAATTGAATTAGCGGGTAATGGGGTTGGAAAATTACGATTAAGTACTTCTAATAATAAGCTTGCCGGTTGCTCAGTTACACTGATATGGGTAAGTTGTAATTGCTCAAGTGCTTCGCCTTGATGATTAACATAAGCGGCTTTTAATAATAACAAAGACTCAGTATCAATCCAAATCCAATAGTTATATTTGTCATCGTTTTTAGATTCAATTCGAACCAGCTGAGCAGGACGCCCCGCAATACGGCCTTTACCACCAAGCACAAAATCATAATGCGCACTTAGGCGATTAATATCTTTAAATAAAACTTCTGGGATGGGACCTGCAATTGAGTCGGTTGTTAACGAGTAAGGTTCTGATTGTGGCTCAAAGTAGGTAACTTGGTCGTCAATACGGATCATTTCAAGGCCAGCGCCATTAAGCAAACTTAAATGCTCAAGCTCTATATCACCTTGTTTAGCATGCACCCAGCGGTAGGGCTCCATACTTTTACCTTTAACAACAACAAAAGAGGCGTCGAAATTACGAGTGTGAACTGCACTGGCCATTTCAAGCAGTAAATCTTTAGCGGGGTTTGTGTCATTGGCAAAAGTGTTAAAACTTAACACCAATGACATAATAAAAGTGATTACTTTCATCTAATTAGTTTTTTTCCTCTGGCGATGTTTCATCTGTTTTAGCTGTTTTTAACGAATGAGCAACACGCGCTTGACGCTGATGTTCAAGTACTAATGCGCCAATGCGTTGCTGTTGAAGCTCGCGCAAGCCTTGCTCTGCGTTATCAAGTGCTGGTGCTGATGAGTAGCTTACTGGCGACGCCATGCCGGTTAACGGCGTGGTTTGCAGTAAAGGAATTTCATTTTGTGGAGCATCTTCACCTTGCGGTAAGGTGTTCACGCCAACAATAGTAAACATTGCTACACTTGCTGCAATTGCCAATTGGGCAACCGGTTTACGCCAATTAAACGCCACTACTTTGTTGTCTGTTTCGGTGCTTGAAGGGGTTGCCACACTGTCAGACTGGCTAAAGTCTGCATAAACGGGCTCACTCTCAAGTGCTAACGAAATGCGATCGCTAATATCAAAGTCCATATTATTGTTATTTTCTTTAGCTCGCATTGCATCACCGATTAACGCGTAACGGCCAAACGTAGCAACATCATCTGATGCAATAGCGGCATCATTTAAAGTTTGCTCACCGTCAAGTAATGCTGATAACGATTCGTTATCTAAGCGGTTAACGTGTGCTTTTGTCATACTAAGACTCGCCTATCAATGGGTTTAATTTATTATCAATTGCTTCACGGGCACGAAAAATACGCGAACGTACCGTCCCGACTGGGCAATCCATCACCACGGCTATTTCTTCATAGCTCATACCCTCAATTTCTCTAAGAGTAATCGCGGTTTTTAGATCTTCAGGCAAACTATCAATCGTATTAAAAATAACAGCGCGTACTTCTTCGCTTAATAGTAAATTTTCAGGTGACGCGTTAGAACGCATTGAATCTGCACCTTCATAAAACTCGGCATCCTCAGCATCTATATCATTTGCTGGCGGTTTACGCCCTTGAGCCACTAAATAATTTTTAGCACAATTAACGGCGATACGGTAAAGCCAAGTATAAAAAGCACTGTCACCACGAAAGTTTGGAAGGGCACGGTACGCTTTAATAAACGCTTCTTGTGCTACATCAGCAATGTCACCTTGATTTGATACATAACGTGAGATCAAACCGGCAATCTTGTTCTGATACTTCTTAACTAATAGGTTAAAGGCGTTTTTATCTCCCTGCTGAACCCTTTTCACTAACGCTAAATCTAATTCCTGCTCGCTCATTCGAGCCGGTACTCCTCTGATTGATTCTTGCTTATTATTCATAGTGTCGCCATTGTTCACACCTACTCTGACCCTTAGATGAATAAAAAGTTCTGACTCATATTCTTTTTTTATAAAATAGCTACAAATTACGCGTTTATACGCTAAAACCACTTAGTAGTAGTTCAACAAATATGGTACAACTATAAGTATTAAAAATAAATATTGCTCTATCTGAGCATTGTAACCGCAAAGTACCTCACAGATGAACCAAAATAAACATCACATTACCGATGTCGCTATTATTGGTAGCGGCGCAGCAGGCTTATCACTTGCTTTATCTTTGGCTAATTACTGTAACGTTACCGTGATCAGTAAAGGTGAATTAACCGAAGGTTCTACTCTTTATGCCCAAGGCGGAATTGCCGCTGTTTTTGATAAAAAAAATGACAGTATAGAATCTCACGTTGAAGATACCTTAGATGCCGGTGGCGGTTTGTGTGACAGAGAAGCTGTTCATTATACTGCCAGCAATGCACATGACTGCCTACAATGGTTGATTGACCAAGGCGTGCCTTTTGATATGGAATTTGATAGTAAAGGTAAAGAGCGTTTTCATTTAACCCGCGAAGGGGGTCACAGCCACCGACGCATTTTGCATGCTGCCGATGCCACTGGCAAAGCAGTGCAAACAACGTTAATTAGCCAAGTTCAAGCACATAGCAATATCACCTTGTTAGAGCATTACAATGCGATTGATTTAATTACTGATAAAAATATCGGTAAAACGGGGTCACATGTTCACGGTATGCATGTGTGGAATAAAAAAGCCAAAAAAGTAGAAACTATTGGCGCAAAATTTGTTGCCCTTGCAACGGGTGGTGCAAGTAAAGTGTACCTTTACACCTCTAACCCTGATGTCTCTAGTGGTGATGGCATTGCAATGGCGTGGCGTGCAGGGTGTCGCGTTGCTAACATGGAATTTAATCAATTTCATCCAACCAGTCTTTACCACCCGGAATTACAAAACTTTTTAATTACCGAAGCAATGCGTGGTGAAGGTGCGTATTTAAAACGCCCTGATGGCACTCGCTTTATGAAAGAGTTTGATGAACGAGAAGAACTCGCTCCGCGCGATATTGTAGCGCGCGCTATCGACTTTGAAATGAAACGCCTTGGCGCAAATTGCTTATATTTAGATATTAGCCATAAAGACAAAGATTTTATTATTGAACACTTCCCTACTATCTACGCTAAATGCTTGAGTGTAGGGCTTGATATTACCAAAGAGGCAATCCCTGTCGTTCCCGCAGCACATTACACCTGTGGTGGCGTAATGACCGACTTTAACGGCAAAGCGGATTTAGCAAATTTATACGCTGTGGGTGAAGTGGCTTATACCGGCCTGCATGGTGCTAACCGCATGGCGAGTAACTCGTTATTAGAGTGCATTGTGTTTGCCCATGCAGCAGCAAAAGATATTTTGAGTAAAATAGAGACCGCACCCGCGCTGGTTGATTTACCTAGTTGGGACGAAAGTCGTGTATCTAATTCAGATGAAGAAATTGTCATCACTCACAACTGGCATGAGCTACGATTGTTTATGTGGGATTATGTTGGGATTGTACGCTCAACTAAACGCCTTGAACGTGCGCTTCATCGTGTTGAGTTACTGCAACAAGAAATACACGATTATTACGCAAACTTTAGAGTAAGCAATAACTTACTTGAATTACGTAATTTGGTGCAAGTTGCCGAGCTTATAATTAGAAGTGCTATGGAACGTAAAGAAAGTCGTGGACTACACTTTACCATTGATTATCCAGAGCAAAATGAGAACCCAACACCCACTATTTTGACCCCTCCGCGTAATTAATTACTTCAAGCGTTGCCCGTTTTAAACGCGCATAGCTTTGCTCATCAACACTATTGGCTGAAATAATCAGCCAATAGTTTTTACTAAAACCATTAATATACAACCACACACTCTGACCAAGTAACCGACTTTGTTTACTAATTACACCTTGAATTTGCCTGCCAGAGCCTTCAAAGCGAAATTGATTCGGCTCTAAAAGTATGACGCCCTGCTGTGGCTGAGCAGCAACGATTTTTCGCCAAACGATAATGCCAGCAAGGGTATTAAGTGCAATACAAAAAAGAGTTGCCGCCACCGAGTCCATAAATAGGCACAACACTAAAGTCAGCACACAAAAAAAGACCACAATCGGTTTGTGGTCTGTTTTATTATTTGTAACAGTAAATCTATACACGAACTCGGTCTAAAATTAGCTGAACCATGCTATTTAGCTCAGCGTCTTTACATTTTTCATGGCCCATAAACCAAGCGAATAAATCTGGGTCTTCTTGGGTTAATAGACGCTGAAAAGCCGCCTGCTGTTTAGCATCTAACGAGTCATAAGCTTCTTCAACAAACGGCATAAACAAAACATCTAGCTCTAACATGCCACGGCGACAAGCCCAACGGATACGTGCTTTACTATGTATTTCAACCATTTTAAACCTCATATTTAATTAACTCGAGTTTACCAAATACCCATTAATTTAACAGCACTAAGTTATAAAAAACATCGTCCGTTAGTCGCTGTACCATACGCTTTAACTACGTTATTATGTGACCTCATTTGTTATTGCAAAGAAGGTGTTTATGTCTCAGGTTTATGCATGTCCTTTATCACATCAGGTTATTAGCCTCTCAGGCGCAGATAAATTATCGTACCTCCACGGACAAATCACTCAAGATCTAAATAAACTTAACAACGATAACTTTTTGTGGGCAGGTCACTGCAGTGCAAAAGGTAAGTTATGGGGTGTATTTAAGCTATTTTCTTATCAACAAAGTTACTTTTTAGCTGGTTCAAGTGCAGAAGTCGAACGTTCACTAGCTGAATTAAAAAAATACGCTGTATTTGCAAAAGTTGAAATTAATAAAGCATCAGAGCGATTAATTGGTCTACTTGGCGATAACTTAACAGACATACTCGTACAACTCGATATTCACTTCAGCGATGACGCCACAGCCTGTGACTTCGCCCATGGTAAAGCACTGAAACTGGCACCAAACCGCGTTTTACTAATGGTTGATAGCCAATTTTGCCTACCTGATGACGTGTCTACCCTCGACAACGACGCCCTATGGCAGCAAGCGTCTATACTCGCTGGTGAACCGCAATTAAGTGTTGATGCAATTGATGAATACGTACCGCAAATGGTTAACCTGCAAGCCATTAACGGCATTAGCTTTAAAAAGGGTTGCTACACAGGCCAAGAAACTGTCGCACGTATGAAATACCTAGGCAAAAACAAACGCGCAATGTATATCGTTTCAGGACAAAGCGAAGGACGACTTGATGAGCCTGATATTGAAACCCAATTAAGTGAAAACTGGCGCCGTGCAGGTAAACTTATTGCGCAAAGCTATAATGAACAAACACAGACTTTAACTGGTTTGGTCGTGTTGCCAAACGATACTGATATCGATCAGACTCTTCGTGCAAAACACACCCCTTCGGTAGAGCTAAACATTCTGCCTCTACCTTACTCTCTTGAAGATGAATAATAGGAATGACTATGATCGTTGCAGCAAATAAAGTGGTAAAAATGCATTACTCTGTTTTAGATAATGACGGAAATACCATTGATAACTCATTTGGCGGTGAGCCATTAATTTTTATCGTTGGTACAGGCTACCTGATCTCAGGGCTTGAAAATGCGCTGCAAGGCAAGCAAGCTGGCGATACACTAAGTGTAAAAGTAGAACCAGAAGAAGGTTACGGAGAGCGTCATGATCACTTAATGCAAGCCGTACCAAAATCAATGTTTGAAGGTATGGAAATTGAAGTGGGCATGCAATTTCGTGCAACCACAGATGACGGCGACCAATCAGTAATGATCATCGATATTCAAGATGAAGAAGTCATTGTTGATGGTAACAACCCACTTGCCGGTATTACACTTAACTTTGATGTAGAAATTTTAGAAGTACGCGATGCAACAGCCGAAGAGCTTGAGCATGGCCACGTACATGGCGAAGGCGGTTGTGGTCACGAGCACTAAGCCCTAATGCAGTAATAAAAAAAGCG
>NZ_BADW01000104.1:0-6870 GCF_000241165.1 Pseudoalteromonas sp. BSi20439 | reverse complement strand
CGCCTAAACGATAATTCGTTTAGGCGTTTTTTTATGGGTAATAATTTGTCGCTTAGTAATAAGTCACTTTTTTCACTTCCCGTGGCTTTATCTCACCTATGTACAAGTCGTGCACGCGTTTCATATTAAGCTCAAGCTCGGTTATATACATATCATTAACGGCATATGTTTTTATAATTTGCGCACCTTTAATGATGCCTTGTACTTTGCTTTGTAAATAATCATCTTGGGCAATAGAGCCTGCAACCGTTGTACCTGCGGTAATTTTTTGCCCGTATACTTGCTCTGTTAGTTCGCGATAAGCCTCGAGCTTTGAAGCCTTAATCGCCATAAGTTGTTTTTGAGTGTCATTACTTCCCGACTGCAAACTAATGGGCGCGTACCCTATTGCTTTTAATACAGGGTAATTATTTGGCTCAACATATTTATATTCAACGTGCTTATCAAATATATTGCTACAACCGCTTAACGTTAAGCAGCCTAATGTGATCATTAATGGCATTACTCGCATCATACAGGGCCTTTAAAAACTAATTAAACTCAGTTATGCACGTTTAATGCCAGTGATACCTATATTCTGTAACAACAAATAATAGTGGTACATTACTTGCTGAGACTCATTAACGCTAACGTTTAATTGGAGTAAGAGTATGAAGTCGTTTTTAAAAGCAGTATTAGCAGGATTAAGCACCACTGCGGTATTAACGTTTTCACCTTTTACCCACGCTCAGTGGTATGAGTCTACAGGCCATGCGGTTATTCAAAATAGCGACATTCCCGGTGCAAAGGCCGCTGCAATAAAAGATGCAATTACCCAAGCCCTTGTATTCTCTGGGGCACGGGTGAGCTCGGTGCAAACGCTTGTTGATGGTGTTTTAACCCAAGATCAGCTAAAAATAAGTAGCCAAGGCGAAATTCAAAAAATAGAGCTTGTCAGTGAAAACCGCAGCAGTGATGAGTTTGCAATTACCTTACGCTTAGATATCTTTGCGCAAACAGAGCAATGTCCACAAAGTAACTTTAATAAGTTTATAGCTGTCACGCAAAGCCAATTAACAAATCGTGAACAAGCGAGAATGGGTCAAATATTTGACATTAACAAAGCAGTCAGTAAAAACATTTATACCTCGTTGCAAAAATCAAAAATGAGTGCAATACCCGTTGCCTATTTCAATAAAGCGATAAAAGTCGATACTTACTTTAATCAACAACATGACTACTCTAATAGCCAGTTAGAGGAAATTTCATCGCGCAGTAACGCGCAATATGTGTTGTTAAGCCAAATTACCAGTTTATCCACCAGCGATAAACTCAATAGCGACTATGCATTTTGGCAAGATGAAAGCTATCAGCGTCACTACCAAATAGAGTTTAGTTTATTTAATGGCACTACTTATGAGCCCTTATGGCAACAAAGCTATCAAAGCCAAGCCATCTGGCCATTTGAAAAAACAGCCATTATTGATGTAAACAGTAATCGTTTTTGGCAGTCGCCTTTTGGTCAAAGTATTAGTGAGATAAACCAAACCCTAAGTTACGATTTGCAAGCAGCCATGGCGTGTCTACCCACCCAAGGCAAAATTATGCACATGGAAAATAATAAACTCGTCATTAATTTAGGAAAGGCACATGGCTTAGAAAAAGGCCAACAGCTGAGTATTGCTCATCATAATTATTTAACAGACGCGCAAGGCAACACCATGCCGCATACTATAACCACTTTGAACCGTATTCGTGTAGAGCAGCTATATCAGCATAGCGCCATTGCCGTCAGTATTAATGATCAGCCTTTACCGGGCGTACAAATTAACGATATTGTGGAAGTTGCAACGCCCTAAAGTACTTGGGCTAGCTTAACTTTTAAATTATCGTGAGCGCTTAACCAATCAGCTAACTGCTCAACCCCAGATAAATGCGGGTAATGCTTTCGACAGGCTAATACAATATTACGTTGCTGATTAGGAAAAATAGGCAAATAATGAATTCCCTCTCGGGGTATTGCAGCAAGTTTTGGCACAAACGTAACCCCATCGTCCATTGCCACCAGCGCTAGTAAGGTTTCTAAGCTGTTGCCTTGGTACTGGCTAGAAACATCCACTCCTGCCGAAAAACAAAACTGCTGAGCTTGATCTTTAAAGCAATGGCCATCACTTAACATTAATAGGTTACTGCCTTGAAGATCTTGCAGTGCTACCTTTTTATTTACAGCTAAACCGTTATCAGCAGATACCGCAACTAAAAAATCTTCTTTATATACATTAATCGTATGGTAATTTTTTAGTTCAGGCACATCCGCTAAAATTGCAAAATCCACCTCGCCACTGTCTAGCTCAGCTAAAATGGTAGAAGTTTGCATTTCAGTAAACGAAAACTGGCTTTGAGGAAATGCCGCTTTCATTGATGTAAGCAGCGTAGGTAATAAATACGGAGCAATAGTAGGAATAATGCCAATACTTAGTTTGCCCTGTAACGGTTGGTTAGAAGTAGCAGCCAGTTCTTTTAATATTTGAGTTTGCTCTAATATAAGGTTGATTTGTGTCAACAAACGTTCACCTTGGGTTGTTAAGGTAACGTGCTTAGTTGAACGGTCAAATAAGATAACCCCTAATTCTTGTTCTAGCTTTTTAATTTGCCCACTCAAGGTGGGCTGGCTTACAAAGCAAGCGTCGGCTGCTTTACGAAAATGTTTAAAATGCGCAACGGCTTTTACATATTCTAAATCTTTTAAGTTCATATTTACACTTAACCTGATAGCTTATGCCTATCAGTTTAATACAAACAAACGATTGGAACTATATTTAATTGTTCGCCATAATGGCTATCAACAAATCAAGAGGAACTAAAAACATGTTAAACAATATTGAAGGTCAAACAATCCCTAACGTTACATTTGCAACGCGTCAAAACGACGAATGGAAATCAGTAACTACTGATGACATTTTTAAAGGCAAAACAGTCGTTGTGTTTTCACTACCTGGTGCATTTACACCAACGTGTTCATCAACTCACCTACCACGCTACAACGAGTTAGCTGGTGTACTTAAACAAAATGGCGTTGACGACATTGTTTGTGTATCAGTAAACGATACCTTTGTAATGAACGCATGGGCTGAACATCAAGAAGCGCAAAATATTACCTTACTACCAGATGGTAACGGCGAATTTACTGACGGCATGGGTATGCTAGTTGATAAAAACGATTTAGGTTTTGGTAAGCGCAGCTGGAGATACTCTATGCTGGTTAAAGATGGCGTAGTAGAGAAGATGTTCATCGAACCAGATTTACCAGGCGACCCGTTTGAAGTATCAGACGCCGACACTATGCTTGATTACATCAACCCAACTCAAGTAAAACCAGAGGCGGTCACTCTATTTACTAAGCCTGGCTGTCCTTTCTGTAAAAAAGCAAAAGAGCTACTTACAGCTAAAGGCTTTGCTTTTGAAGAAATTGTAATGGGTGCTGGCGCATCACTTACCAGCCTTAAAGCGGTATCGGGCCGTGAAACCGTACCACAAGTATTTATTGGCGGTAAGCACATTGGCGGCTCAGACGATTTAGAAAAATACTTTGCTTAATTAAGTAAATAAAACAGGGGCTGCAACGCCCCTGTTTATTAAAGGAAAAACACTATGAAAGAATTGCAAACCGACGTTGTTGTTATAGGTGCAGGTACCGCTGGTTTAAGTGCCTACCGTAATGCTAAACAGTTTACTCAAAACGTACTTATGATTGAATCAGGCCCATACGGTACAACCTGCGCACGTGTTGGTTGCATGCCAAGTAAATTATTGATTGCTGCAGCAGAAGCCGCGCACTCAATAGAAATGGCACCTGCCTTTGGAGTTCACAGCTCAAAACCGGTTATTGACGGTAAAGCCGTTATGGCACGAGTTAAAAGTGAGCGCGATCGCTTTGCAGGATTCGTAGTAGAAGCCGTAGATGAAATACCTAACGAAGATAAAATTCGTGGCTATGCCCAGTTTTTAGACGCCAACCGCGTGCAAATAGATGAGCACACCATTATCACTGCTAAACGCTTTGTAATAGCAACAGGCTCACGCCCATCTTACCCTGGCGTATTTAATAATTTTGGCGACCGACTGATTATTAATGACGATGTATTCGACTGGGATGATTTACCAGAATCAGTAGCCGTATTTGGCCCAGGTGTTATAGGCCTTGAAATTGGTCAAGCACTGCACAGATTGGGTGTAAAGGTAAAACTATTTGGTGTAGGTGGTGCCATAGGCCCATTAACCGACCCAGTAGTTAAAGATTACGCTAATACCGTATTTGCAGAAGAATTTTATGTTGATACCGACTCAAACGTTTCTGATATGAAACAAGTAGGTAATAAAGCAGAGCTCACCTATACCGACAAACAAGGTGTTAAACACACCGAGCAGTTTGACTATGTACTGGCTGCAACCGGGCGAGTACCTAACACCGATAAACTAGGGTTAGAAAACACCGGTATAGAACTGGATGAGCGCGGCGTACCACTTGCCGATGCCCACACTATGCAATGTGGCGACTCACACATATTTATTGCCGGCGATGCCAGTAACATGATCCCACTGCTTCACGAAGCATCCGATCAAGGAACAATCGCAGGGCAAAACGCAGGCCGCTACCCTCATGTACGTGCGGGTTTACGCCGCGCTAAAATTGCTGCCGTATTTAGCGACCCACAAATAGCCATGGTTGGTGAAAGCTTTAAAGAAATTAGCCAACGATTAGGCAGCTGTGACTGCTTTGAAATAGGCGAAGTCAGCTTTGAAAATCAAGGCCGCAGCCGCGTTATGCTAAAAAACAAAGGTCACATGCGTGTGTATGCCGAGCACGGCACCGGCTTATTTTTAGGTGCTGAATTTATTGGCCCTCAAGCAGAGCACATTGCTCATTTATTAGCATGGGCTGTACAAAACAAAATGACTGTACCACAAATGCTTGATATGCCTTTTTATCACCCTGTTATTGAAGAAGGCCTACGCACTGCACTACGTGATTTAAACGCTAAATTAAAATTTGGCCCAGACATTATTAACCATTGTATGGAATGTGGCCCAGGCGCATAACACATCACTAATACACACTTGCTACTCAAAGCCAAAACCATTGTTTTGGCTTTTTTTATGTTAAAAACTGGTATATAAAATGGAGTTTAAACTGCTACACTCAGATTAATAAACAAACAAAAATGGACCGAAAATGAGCAATAATAAATATAGACTTGTCACTCGAAGCGATTTTGACGGCCTAGTGTGTGCCGTATTACTTAAAGATTTAGATTTAATCGACGATATTTTATTTGTGCATCCAAAAGACATGCAAGACGGTAAAATAGCCATTACCAGCAACGACATTACCACTAACCTCCCCTATGTTGCCGGTTGTCATATTGCATTTGATCACCACTTGAGTGAAACCGTTCGTAACGAAAGCGATATTAAAAACCACATTATTGACCCAGATGCACCTTCTGCAGCACGCGTTGTATACGACTATTATGGCGGTGCAGAGAAATTCCCTAATATTTCAACTGACATGATGGAAGCGGTTGATAAAGGGGATTCTGCACAATTTTCAAAAGATGAAATTTTGAACCCAACTGATTGGGTATTAATGAACTTTATTATGGATGCGCGCACAGGGCTTGGTCGTTTTCGTGAATTCAAAATTTCTAATTACCAGTTAATGATGAAGTTAATTGACGCCTGTAAAGATCACAGCATAGAACAAATACTAGAAATGGAAGATGTTGCCGAGCGCGTTGCTTTATATCACGAGCACAACGCACAGGCTAAAGAGCAAATAGACCGCTGCTCATCAGTACACGACAACTTAGTGGTCCTTAATTTAACCGAAGAAGAGATCATATTCGCCACTAATCGCTTTGTTATTTATGCCATGTTCCCCGAGTGTAATATCTCAATTCATAAAATGTGGGGGCTTAAAAAGCAAAATGTGGTGTACGCCATTGGTAAATCAATCACCAACCGCAGCTCAAATACTAATGTTGGCGAGTTATGCCTTAAATACGGCGGCGGCGGCCATTTAAATGCTGGTACTTGCCAAGTAGAAACAGGCAAAGCAGAGCAAGTACTGAGCGAGCTTATTGCTACGATCACTAGCGATGGCTGAGTTATAGCCACGGGGTTCGGGGTTCGGGGTTCGGGGTTCGGGGTTCGGGGTTCGGGGTTCGGCAAATTATTTTATAAAGCGGGCTAACTGATAGCTCGCTTTTTTATTATGCATAATTTAATGGAGGGCTTCTTTGAGCGAAAACCTGTCATTGATATTGGATAATATAATAGTCAATTGGGTGATCAAACTGCGCTTTGCGCATATATTCACGAAAATGAGCGACGCGCGCATATTGTTCTATTTAACTTTATTCAACGTTTTAGAAAACTTAGTGATAGTAATACCTTAGCTTATTTGATAAAACTATATTATGCAGAAAAATGAGCGTAGCGTCGGCAGAAATATGCGCGATGAGCGCACTATTAAATTGTTGAACTAAGCCGCTACGCGGAGATCCTATTCTTACCATTTGAGCCACACTTACCTTGGGGTTATCCCATAACTTGGAGGTAAGTCATGAATACACTCATTGAACAAGTCAAAACTGAAATAGCCTATCTTGGTTATTCACAAAGTACCTGTAAAAGTTACTGCGAGCATTTGCTTAAACTCAGCCATTATTTTAATAAACCACTCGATTTAATTACTGATGATGAGCTGAATATATTTTTTAAAGATCCCGCTATTCGCAAGCTCTCCAGAGCAAGCCAAAAAATACAGATAAACAGCATTTGGTTTCTGTTTAAGAATATTTTACACCGCCCACTTAACTTAGATATTGC
>NZ_BADW01000105.1:0-4218 GCF_000241165.1 Pseudoalteromonas sp. BSi20439 | reverse complement strand
GCTGATTAGCGGCCTTTTTGATGGTCTAACTAATATTTTTTACTAGCCAATATAAATCTGAATGAACACCTGCAGCTGTTACTTCTTTACCCGCGCCGGGGCCTTGGATAACTAATGCGTTTTGGTTATACCATTGAGTATTAATCACAAAAATATTATCGCCAGGTCTTAAATTAGCAACTGCTTCGCTTTTTGGTACATAAGCAATCCCTACCTTAGCGTCTAGCTTATTGTTTTTAAACTCTAATAGTCCGGTGTAACACAGGGATGCATTTTGTTGCTGAGCCGCTTGTGCATGCTGCTGAATAAACGCATCTAAGCTTGCCTTGTTATCAAGGAAGTCACTCCAACTGCCTTTACTTAGTTCATCGGGCATTAACGCCGATAACGAAATATCATTAAGTTCTAATTCAATACCTAACTCACGCGCCAAAATAAGCAACTTGCGTTGCATATCTCGCCCAGATAAATCTTCTCGCGGATCAGGCTCGGTAAACCCTAAAGCTTGTGCTTCAAGCACCAAATCTGAAAATGCCTTGCTGCCATCGTAACTACTGCACAGCCACGACAACGTACCAGAAAACACGCCTTCTATACGCGTTATTTTATCACCACTGTTTTGTAAATCGGCTAATGCAAAATTAATCGGTAATCCGGCTCCCACACTGGCATTATAACGCCAGTGTAAGCCTCGCTGCGCCAAATTTTCACGTAATGTTTGATACCAGCTCAGCGGGGCAGTGCCTGCGTATTTATTGGCACTAATTAAGTGACAATTTAATTCCACAAATTTGCTATAAAGGTGGCTAAAACATTCACTGGCGGTGATATCAATCACTACCTTATGTTCATACTCAAGCGTATCAATGTATGACAATAAATCAGCTTGCTGATAGGGGCTGGCATGGTTTTCCCATTGTTGCTGCCAGTTTTCACAGTCTAACCCATTGGCATTAACCAGCATCTGCTCTGAGCGCAGTAATGCCACTAACTTAACGTTAAAATCAGATGATAAACGAGCTAGTTGAGCTGGTAGTTGGCGCATAAATTCAGCACCTACATTACCGAGTCCTGCAATAATTAAAGCTATTTCTTGCGCTTTATTAATCAATTTATCATGCAACAAGCTCAGCACATCACTCTCAAGCACTTGATCGGTTAGTAATAACGTATAATCTTCACCAAAATGAGTAAAACGAGGTTGGATTGATTGCCCTTGAAGTAAAGCGGCACTTTGCTTACCGAGCGTCGCTATATCTTGCTCTGATGCAATAATTGCAACCCCATTTAAGTTAGACTCGCTAATGTTGGCTCGGCCAGCAAAATAATTAACCAGCTGATATGTCGTCGACGCTGGGACTACCAAGTAGATTTCGCCCGCTTGTTCAAAGTGATGTAAACTATGCTGAATAAGCTGACTAGCATGCGCTACCTCGCCTTCACTCAAATCATCAACAGTGAGTAAATCCACATTGTTAATCGTAGTTAAAAAACGCTTTTGTTTACTCATTCCGGGTTTAACTATTTCGGTGTGACTGCCTTGCAGATCGTAGCTGCTGCAAACAATTAACTCTATGTCGGTTCCTTTTAATGGCGATAATGTCTTAGCATGTAATACAGGGTTCCCTAGTCTCGCTAATAAATTGGCTTGTTCGCGGCACACCCGCGCATACTTAACCGCATTAGCTACCTTACGTGGATCAGTACTAAAAACACCTTGAGTGTCAGTCCAAATAGACACTTTTTTAGCATTGCAATATCGCGCTAATAAAGTAGCACTGTAATCACTACCGTTTCGTCCTAGGGTCACGGTTTCATGCAGTAAATTAGCTGCAATAAACCCTGTAACGACATTAATTTTACTCGTATCTATGGCTTTTAAGCACTGCTGCTGATTATTAGCATGCTGCAACTGGCCTGCGTCTATAGTAAATAACTGCCTAGCGTCATGAGCGCAAGCACTAACGTTAAGCTGCTCTAAGTAAGCACTTAATAGCCTTGCAGACCATAATTCGCCATGGGCTAATAGCCAAGCTTCAGCTAAAGTACCTTGCTTGGCCTGCTGGGTAATCGTGCTTAGCTCAGTGGCAAGTATACGGAGTGCTTCATGCTTAGCACTGGATATAAGCAATTGCTCAATAAGCACAGATTGATGATTACTTAATAACAAAATTATATCAGCAATCGCTTGGGGATCTTGCTGTTGATAGCTTTGCCACAACTTAACCAAGGTATCGGTGGTTTTCCCGGCAGCCGATACCACCACACAATCTCCTGCTTGAGCATGAATTAAAATAATATTTGCGACACTTTTAAAGCGATCCGCTGAGCTTAAACTCGAACCACCAAATTTATGAACCTGATTTACCATGTTAATACCCACTCGACTTCATGTTTTTTATATTTTCAAAATTGGTAGGTACTACCATAACGCCGGATGCGCCGCGTTTAATTTTGCTGAACCAAATGACTCACTAGCACCCTTTTTTGCAGCTAGCGCGTTATCTGCTTGTCCTGGGCGTACTAAATTAAATACTCTGTCTAAATCAGTAAGTAAGTCTTTTACATCTTCAATACCCGCCGAAATGCGAATAAGCGTGTCGCCTACTCCAGCTTCTGCACGTGCAGTCGCTTCCATGCCTGCATGGGTCATAGTTGCAGGGTGACAAATCAAACTTTCCACTCCACCTAATGATTCCGCTAAACTAAATTCATTTAAGCGCGTTAAAAACGCGGCCGCATCGTTTATATCGCCTTTTATATCAAAACTGACCATAGCACCGAAGCCAAGCTGCTGCGCCTTAGCTAGCGCATGTTGTGGGTGTGATTCAAGACCTGGATAGTAAACCTGCTCAACAAACGGGGAGCTTTCTAAATACTGTGCAATAGCGAATGCGTTTTCTTGGTGTTGTCTCAAACGCACATTTAACGTACGTAAGCCTCTAAGTGTTAAATAGCTATCAAATGGCGCCCCAGTAATGCCAATATTATTTGCCCACCAGGCCAGTTCTTCACCAAGCTCAGCGCTAGCTGCAATAACCGCACCACCAACAACATCTGAATGACCATTGATATATTTAGTGGTTGAGTGAACCACAATATCGGCACCAAATTTAATCGGGTTTTGCAAAGCCGGCGATAAAAATGTGTTATCGGCAGCAACGAGTGCACCACACTGCTTAGCAATATCGGTAACTGCTTTAATATCAGTTAAGCGTAAAATTGGATTACTCGGTGTTTCAATCCAGATCAGCTTAGGTTTAATAGCAAGAATATGCGATAAGCTTTCGCTTTTAGTGAAATCGACCACTTCAAGCTTCAACAAGCCGCGCTTTTCTAGTGAAGTAAATAAACGATAACTGCCACCATAACAATCGTGAGGGATCACTAACGTATCGTCACTATTTAATAACTGAGTGGTTAAGTGAACTGCCGCCATGCCTGTGGCAGTAATAATGCCTTTAGCGCCACCTTCAAGCTCGGTGAGGGCCTCAGCCAAAATGTCACGATTAGGATTACCACTGCGGCCATAATCATATTGACGCTTGGTATCAAAGTCAGCAAATGAGTAAGTTGTTGATAAATAAAGCGGTGGAACAACCGCACCATGCTGTTTGTCGGCTTCTATTCCACTACGAACAGCAATTGTTGCCTTATTTTTTTCACTCATTTTCGCCACCTTTACTATTTTGGATGTTTAGACGTCTAAAAGGTAGCGCATGCAGTTTAAGATGTCAAAACATTTAAATGTCTAGATAGCTAAATAACTAGTATTTGACTATCTTTTTTAAACCGATAGAATTTCACGCATATTTACACGCTTTGATGCTGTGTGAGCAATTTATAATCTGAGGCAACGATACATCTTATGGCTAAATGGAATGGTGAATATATTCACCCATATGCAGAACACGGGAAAAAATCCGAACAAGTAAAAAAGATCACCGTTTCGATCCCGCTAAATGTATTAAAGGTATTAACTGATGAACGTACTCGTCGTCAAATAAACAACTTGCGCCATGCAACAAATAGTGAGCTTTTATGCGAAGCATTTTTGCATGCGTTTACAGGGCAACCGCTGCCTAATGATGATGATCTACGTAAAGACAATGCAGAAAAAGTACCTGAAGAGGTGAAAAAAATAATGCAAGAAATGGGACTAGAAGTGCCTATTTTAAATGAAGACTAAATTTCTTTATCTGTGTTATAAAAAAACCT
>NZ_BADW01000106.1:0-41789 GCF_000241165.1 Pseudoalteromonas sp. BSi20439 | reverse complement strand
ATTTAAGTAATCAGTAAATGCAAACAGTACACCCGACACAACAAAGGTCACGTGTATCAGCACTTTCCAGAGTAATTCATCATTTGAATGAGATGCAGAGCTTATAAACACCTTTAGTAGCTCAACGGCTGAAATGGCGACTATTGCACTAATCAGTTTCATTTTTAAACCAGAAAACCCTACTTTTCCCATCCATACGGGACGGTCCTCATGATTTTCGATATTAAGCTTAGAGACAAAGTTTTCGTAGCCACTGAATATAATAATTAATAAAAGTCCAGCTAACAAAGCGGTATCAACCAAAGTTAATATACCCACCAACAACTCTTGATTACTGGCAGTAAACGTTGCGATCCCCATCAAATACAGCTGTTTAAAAAATTTTATTAGTAATAAAACCACAGCAAATAGTAAACCGACAAAAAATGGGGCTAATAACCAGCGTCCTTTGAATATAAACGACTCAAGAGCATGCTCTACTTTATGAACAGGTTGTATTTTTTTATTTATATTATTTGTATCTGGCTCTGGCATAAGAACACCTAAAAATTAAAACGCGACATTAGCCTAAATTTAGCTGTAACACAATTAGTTAAGGTTAAACACTTTTACGTGATACGCTCATCTTGACGATAAAAATATTTCGTTTCCCTTTATTTTATATTCGATTAAAAATCAATATACCAACAGAGATGTTCTGGCTTGGTTACACTTGTTTTATGTAGGCATTGTATGAATACATAACTCGATTGTTACTCCATTTTTAGGAATAAGAAAATGAATAAAGCATTACTCGCGTTAATCGTTGCACCATTTTTCGTTTTATCTGCTGCTAATGCAGTGGCAAACGATGCTACAGACGCTTCAACTGAGACGATTCAAGAATTCACAGAAATGTGTGTTAGTTGGGCTAAAGAAGACGACGTAAGCAATGAAGAGCTTTATAACTATGTTTTAAAGTGTGTGAATGATGAACTAACATCTGAAGGCTATAACAAAGTCACTGCTGTTAAGATTTAATGAATAATTGAGTGAATTGAACCTAAATTGGTTACATTTTTTAATCCTGTAAAGTAAAAAATCAGATTAGAAATGCCATTGCGATAGGTTTGATTTGACAAAAAAACCGGAACTGTCACAGGCTGTGCGTTCCGGTTTTTTATTACTTAAAGCGGTGAATAATTAATTATTTATCGTCTTTTTTTACTTTTGCTTTCGCTTTACTTTTAGCAGGCGCTTTTTTAGCGGCGGCTTTCTTTTTAGGCGCGGCTTTTTTCTTAGCCTCTTCTACCCATTTGCCACCTTCGTAGTGTGCCGTCCAACCAGTTGCTTTGCCATCAACCTCAGTCATTACATACTGTGATTTATTCTTACGACTGTAACGCACAACAGCAAGATTACCATCAGGATCTTTAGCTGGTGCATCAGCTAGGTAGTAAAACTTAGGCGAAATACGATCTCTAAAACGCTGTAACTCTTCTACTTTGGGGGCGCGTGTTTCTCGTGATTTAGGGAACGTATTTGCTGCTAAGAAAATACCTGCAGCACCGTCACGTAATACAAAATAGGCTTCAGACTTTTCACATTCTAATTCAGGAATATGAACGGGATCTTCTTTTGGTGGCGCGGCTTCGCCATTTTTTAATAACTTACGGGTATTTTTACACTCGTCATTGTTACAGCCAAAATACTTACCAAATCGACCTGATTTTAATTCCATATCAGCGCCACATTTATCACATTCAATAATAGGGCCGTCGTAACCTTTAATTTTAAACGTACCCTCTTCAACCACATGCCCATGACACGCTGGGTTATTACCACACACGTGTAGTTTACGGGTTTCATCGATAAGGTATGAATCCATCGCTGTTTCACAAATTGGACAACGCTTCATTTGCATTAATGTTTCTGTTTCAACGTCTTCAACATCAGCTGCAACCGCTTCATCACCCGACACTAAGTTCATAGTGGTAGTACAGCGCTCTTTAGGTGGCAGGTTATAACCAGTACATCCTAAGAATACGCCCGTTGAAGCAGTACGAATACCCATTTTTCTGCCACACGTTGGGCAGTCAATGTCGGTTTCTACCATTTGATTAAGACGCATACCGCCTTCATCGGGTTCACCTTTGGCAATATTCAATTGCGTTGAAAAATCAGCGTAAAACTTATCGAGAACTTGCGTCCAAACACGCTCACCTTCGGCGATATCATCTAAACGGCCTTCCATTTTAGCGGTAAAATCGAAGTTCATTAAATCGGTAAAGTTTTCAACAAGGCGATCGGTGACAATCTCCCCCATTTTTTCAGCGAAAAAGCGACGATTCTCTACTCGTACATAACCACGGTCTTGTATCGTTGATATAATAGAAGCATACGTGGAAGGACGACCAATCCCACGTTTCTCAAGCTCTTTAACTAAGCTTGCTTCACTAAAACGAGCCGGTGGCTTAGTAAAGTGCTGCTTAGGATCAAGCTCAACTAACGTGAGCACCTCGCCTTGCTTAACAGCAGGCAGCGATTGATCTTCTTCATTCTTTTTACGTACTGCCGGTTGCACTTTAGTCCAACCATCAAAGCGAAGCACACGCCCTTTTGCCTTTAATGTAAAATCATTGGCGGCAACGGTTAATGTAGTTAAGTCGTACTCAGCAGGCACCATTTGACAGGCCACAAACTGACGCCAAATAAGCTCATAAAGCTTTTTCGCATCGGCATCCACACCTTCAACATGCCCAGAAAGCACTGATACGCTAGAAGGACGAATCGCTTCGTGCGCCTCTTGTGCATTACCTTTAGAGCTATAGTTAATCGGATCAGCAGGTAAATACTTGGCACCAAACTCATTGGTTACGTATTCGCGACACATTTCAACCGCATCTTTCGATAAATTAGTTGAATCGGTACGCATATAAGTAATATAACCCCCCTCGTATAAACGCTGGGCAAGCATCATGGTCTTTTTAACGCCATAACCTAATCGGGTACTTGCTGCTTGTTGCATTGTTGAAGTAATAAATGGCGCACTTGGACGGCTCTTACTTGGTTTCTCTTCAACGCTGACAACTTTATATTCGGCATTCTCAAGGCTTTTAACTGCTGCACTAGCCTGAGCTTCATTTACTGGCTTAAATGGCTTGTCTGCTTGTTTAGTGACTTCTAAACGTAGGTCAGACTCGCTATTTTTAACATCGGCATGAATGTCCCAAAATTCTTCAGGAATAAATGCTTTAATTTCACGTTCGCGTTCAACTAATAAACGCACTGCAACAGATTGCACTCGTCCTGCCGATAAACCTCGTGCAACTTTAGCCCACAATAAAGGCGAAACCATAAAACCTACAACACGGTCTAGGAAACGACGGGTCTGCTGTGCATAAACCATATCGGTGTTCAATTCACCCGGAGTTTCAAACGCTTGTTGAATTGCATTTTTAGTGATTTCGTTAAACACAACGCGCTTATACTTTTCAGGCTCACCGCCTATCAGCTCTTGAAGGTGCCAAGCAATTGCTTCCCCTTCTCTATCCAAATCCGTTGCGAGATAGATTTGATCAGCATTTTGGGCAAGCTTTTGTAATTCTTGAACAACCTTTTCTTTACCCGGCAATACTTCGTAATGTGGTTCCCACCCTTTTTCAGGATCGATGCCCATACGCGCGACTAAGTTAGAATAGTCACGTTGCTGTTTATACGCTGCTTTCTCATCAGGTGGCATTTTACGAACCTCAGCAGGTGTTTTGCTTGCTGGTACTTTGTTTTTGCCCGATCCTGATGTAGGTAAATCTCGTACGTGTCCAATACTGGACTTAACGATAAAATCATTACCTAAGTATTTATTAATTGTTTTAGCCTTAGCAGGTGACTCTACAATTACTAGCGATTTGCCCATAGTTGCCTATTTCTAACCTAGTTTTTTAAATGTGTTTAGCCGACTCATGCGGCGCGAATATTTATAGGTATATCTACAAACACTAGTTCTTACAAGCTTTTAATACAAACTTTTCAGTATTTACTGAATAAACAAACAATTTCTGTTGTTAATTTAAACAAACCAGCGTTTTTTGAATAATTGATGTGGAATATATAGAATAGAAACAAAAATGCCAACCTTATTGGTTGGCATTTAGCTGATTAAATATTATTTGTCGTCAAATATGGCTATCCCTTTTTTGACAGTTTTAGTCACTCCAGTCTGAGTGGTGAACTCAAATGTAACAGATAAAACACCATCCACTTTATCGTTACCTTCAGCTTCACGTGATATTCGCACATCAGAATACATTGGTTTATCTCTATTGGTATTTGGTATCACATCATTTGTTTCAATAATAGATAAATCACCATTAGAGGTTGAAAGAGTCACTGTCGTCCCGGCAGGTAAAGGGTTACCAAATTCATCGGTGTAATGTATGCGGATACCAATACCAGTCAACCCTATATCAATTGTTGCGGGTATAGTTAGATCTGAACCATCATATGCTGGATTAGCAACATTCTCAGCCGATAAATCAATTGAGTTTACATCACAACGATTGTTTGTGTCAGATATCTCAAATACACCAGCAAAAGTGCTTGAACAATCAGCGGGAACAAAAACCTGATAAGGGACAGGTAAAAGCTCCGTCGTTTTTAGCACTGAGAATCTGAGGTATGGGTCGTCTCCTGACATAACAAGCTCAAAGTTTTTTCTAACTTCAATTAATTCACGAGAACACTCATCAATAGCTTCTGCAGCCGCACTACACAATAAACCATTGTATTTTCCATCGGCGCTATCATAGATGCCATTGTTGTTCAGATCACGCCATGTTTCATCATGTCCACCTCTTGAATTTAGTTCGGAACATGCATCTGTTGCTGGATCGTTCGCATCACCACAGTTTGCCTTATCAAATGCAGCATTTTCATTGTGATCAATAAACGCCTCAGGCAAGTCATAGCTTGCATAATATTCGCCGATATCAAATAGCCCATTGCGACGTTGAACATCGGTAGTTGACTGTTCATCAACAAAGTTTTCTTGGCCTTTAGTAATAGCTAGAATACTCACGCGCGCCCCCATAACAACCCCATCTGGGTCATTTTTAGCACGCTTAATTCCGTTAATACACGGTGCAGCCAAGCCAAAATATGGGTCACAGTTTACATCACCAGTTTTGGGGTTTACCCCTTCGGTTGTAGTAGGATCACCGTCAATTTCACCTATCCGGTTACCCCATTTTTTATCATAAAATGGGCGTTCACCTTGCGATCGCCAAGTGACTGTACATGTTGCATTTGTGGTTTTACATGTCTCTTCTCGGTTAGCGGTACCTATAACACCTGCCTCAGCTAAGATAGTCGATTCAACACCATCACCATTGTAGTTATTAAATTGATCACCAAAGTAAACCGATATGTTAGTTGTTACTCCGTTATAATTAAGCGAATTTGTATTGTAAGTAACAGGGCTTGCGTCAAAACTATTTTGATCAGTAACACCTGATGCTAACGTTAATTGAGAAGATACTGAGCTAATTTGCTCTGATAACGGAACTAAACTGAGAGTTCCAGTTGGACAACGAGCATTTAACGGGTTAGTTTGACAAAAATCGAATTCATCAACCCAACAAGTTAAATCATCACCAGCAGGGAGACTGTCTAAGTCTTCTTTTGGTATAAAACATGCCTTAACTACCAATGGGCCAGGTACAATTCCTGATGTAACCGTTGTTTGTACAAAGCCACTGCTATCAGTACTTGCACTAGAAGATGTTAATTTTGCTAAGCCTGTTGAATCAGTTAATTTGAAGTCTATACGCTGCTGGGTTGCTGCAATACCATCGGCATCTAACAATTTGAATCTTACGATTGATTGAGTTGGTGCACCACCTTCACCTGGTGGAAGCGCAATAAACGTTTCACTTACATCAACAAATTGAATTGATTGAACGGCTGACGTTTCAACTGGAATAATAGTTGATTCAGTGAAGTTCTTTCCACCCGTTTCAACGGTAATATTTATATCATCATCGATACCACAACCTGTTGCTCGGTATGTTGAGGTTGCAATACCACCTGAAGATTTAACAGAGGCATCTATTACAGATTGGTTGCTACTAACACAGGTAGAAGTAAACTCTACATCAGTAGGTGTTAAGTATAGATTGCCATCCTCATCGCGAAGCGTGACTTCAATAACGGTACTTCCACCTGCTTTTAGTGGGATTATATTGCCGTTACTGTCGGTATTTAATCCATTGTCAACTTCAAGTGTTAAATCGGCAATACCAACAGCAAAATTGGTAGCACCGCTGATACCTAAAGCAGATACTGAAATAGTGCCCGCCCCACCTGTATTACCAGGCTGTAATTTTAGCAAGGCAATACCAAAATTATCTGTCAAAGACGTACCTGATGAGGGTAAAACAGAGCCAAGATTAGTTTGCGTATTAACGAGCGCATTTTTTACGCCTACACCGTTTTGCTCATCAATTACTTCAATAAACACTTCACCAAGTTCTGATGAAGAAATCGTATTGGTAACAGTACATCCTGTATTTGGATCTGTTGGATCTAACGCTATATTATTTCGATTACTATCCCAACCAGCATTACATCCCGTTAATAAACTTACTGAAAGTGAGTATTGGGCAAGATCGGTCGGTGCAGAATCACCTGAAGAATAAAAGACACCTGTGTTACTCAGCTGCTGTGAATTAGCTTGAGCATAAGTTGCAACAACTTGCCCTGCCCCTTTAAAGTTACCACTTGAAAGTGTTACACGCGCTTCACCAGCAGTATTTGTAATAGCCGTTCCAAGCTCTGGGGTAATTTTACCCGTAAAGTTTGTTTTAAATGTAATTAGCTCCTCGCTAAGCGCAACACCATCTTTTTTCAAAGTAGCTACAACCGTTCCCGGGTTGATAGACGTGACAGGGTTTGCTTCGGTAAACTTTTCACCCATTTTATCTGTAATAGTCACTGATAAAGTAGTTGAACCAGAAATGCCTGAGTCTCCGCCTTGGCCACCCGTTGATTGAAATGCGAACGACGCTTCGTAACTATCACCATCAAGAGTGTAAGTAGCGGTGACAACTCCAGCACCAGCATCTGTTCCTGCCCCTAACTCTACAGTGGCAACACCATCGGTTTGAGTCAATGCTGAAAGCGGTGATAATTCTCCAATTTCATCTACTAGTGAAAAAGTAATACGTTCACCCGCTACGATAGCATCATCTTTTTTCAAAGTAGCTTTTATATCTAAAGGAGATTCGGCTGTAACTTCGTTAGATTGTGTTCCATCAAGTTGTGTATAGCCTTTAATCGTTAAGATGTATGAAGGTGTATCAGGTGTTGTTCCACCATTGTTACCACCGACGCTGCCCTCTTTCTCAAGTGAGCCACCACCGCCACAAGCGATGAGTAATGAGCTGAGCAATATAATGCTGAGCAAACGGGTTAAAGGCATAGGTTTCTCCACTGGACAGTTACTAAGTTAAACTTATTTACTTAATGTTAACCTATAACTTAGTCTAAAATCTCAGATTTTTACTCTTTTTTGCGATAAAAATTTTTAAAAAGTTGACGTTTTTTCTGTAAAAAAAATTACATGCTGTTAGTCTATGCCAAATTTATAAAAAATAGATTGGAAATATGTCTAAAATCCGTTCAATGAGTTTAACCACTCGCATCATGATTGGTATGGTGCTTGGTGTTGCAGTAGGCTTTATATTTCAGGCTATATTAGCTGGTGAAGACGATTACCTAATCCCTCTTGGGTTATTCTCTTTGCCAATTAAAGCTTTTTTTGTTGATGGCCTATTTCATGTAGGTGGGCAAATATTTATAGCTAGTTTAAAAATGCTAGTTGTTCCCTTGGTATTTGTATCTCTTGTGTGTGGTACTTGTAGTTTAAGCGATCCTAAAAAATTGGGCCGTTTAGGTGGAAAGTCGATTGGTTTATATCTGGTGACCACAGCAATTGCTATTACAGTGGCAATTACATTAGCGCTATTATTTAACCCAGGTGAAGGTATTGGTTTACCCTCTCAAGCAAGCTACGACGCAAAAGAAGCGCCTACTTTAGCTCGTGTTATCATTGATATGTTCCCTACCAACCCATTTGAAGCAATGGCAAAAGGAAACATGCTACAAGTTATTGTGTTTGCTTTGTTATTTGGTATTGCAATGGCGCTTAGCGGTAAAGCTGGTAAACGTGTAGCAACGGTATTTGAAGACTTAAACACGGTTATCTTAAAACTAGTTACTTTGCTAATGAATATTGCTCCTTACGGTGTATTCTTCCTAATGGCTAAGTTATTTACGACTATTGAACTTAACTTAATTGTAAGCTTAGCTAAGTACTTTGGCGTCGTTGTTTTAGCCCTGTTATTGCATGCATTCGTAAACTACACACTGCTGTTAAAAGTGCTGACTGGATTAAACCCACTTACTTTCTTAGCTAAAATGAAGCACACCTGTTTATTTGCTTTTAGCACCTCAAGTTCAAGCGCTACGATGCCTATCACACTTGAAACTGCGACTAAGAAGCTCGGTGCTAATAACTCAGTGGCCTCATTTACTATTCCATTAGGCGCAACCATTAATATGGATGGCACTGCAATTATGCAAGGTGTCGCTACGGTATTTATTGCTCAAGTATTTAGTGTTGATTTAACTATTTCTGATTACTTAATGGTGATACTAACGGCAACGCTTGCCTCGGTTGGCACAGCAGGTGTTCCTGGCGTTGGCTTGATAATGCTGGCTATGGTATTAAACCAAGTAGGCCTACCTGTTGAAGGCATAGCAATTATAATAGGTGTTGATAGACTGCTTGATATGACCCGCACCGCAGTAAATGTAACCGGTGACTGTATGGTAACTTGTGTTGTCGCTAAAAGTGAGGGTGAACTAGATGAAAATATCTTTAACGACCCAAATGCAGCTAAAGATTTAGAAGACTATCACAAGTCAATTGACTAACAGCTTCTATCGTTAGTTATAAAAAAAGCCTTGCTTACTTTTTAAGTAACAAGGCTTTTTTATTGTCTATAAGCTATCAAAGTATTAAGGGTTTAACGCCTTGAATTTTGACATTAAGCTCACACCTGCTTTATTCACGCTATGGCTAAGTCCTATTGCAAACTTATCACTTAGCCCTTTTTTAATTTTGTATTGCACCTTGTATATCTGATGCTGATGTTGCTGCTCTAATAAGGCATCATCACTGGTTTTAATGGTATCAACTAACCCTTTCTCAATAGCTTGTGTTGCAAACCAGTGCTCACCCGTGGCTACTAAATCCATATTCAAACTTGGGCGCTGCGTGCTAACAAAGGTTTTAAATAACACATGGGTTTGCTCTATCTCTTCGCGGAATTTTTCGCGGGCTTTATCTGTATTTTCACCAAAGAGTGTGAGTGTACGTTTAAATTCGCCCGCCGTAATTTGTTCAAAATCTACGTCATTCTTCTTTAAAATTTTATTAAAGTTTGGAATTTGTGCAATCACACCGATAGAGCCAACAATTGCAAACGGTGCGGCAATAATATGATCTGCAACACAAGCCATCATGTAACCACCACTGGCGGCGACTTTGTCTATCGATACTGTTAACTCAATACCAGCTGACTTAAACCGTTGTAGTTGTGATGCAGCTAACCCATAACCATGTACCACGCCACCACCACTTTCAAGGCGAACTAACACCTTATCTTTTTCGGGATCCGCGATTGAAATAATCGCAGTCACTTCTTCACGTAAACTCTCTACTTCATGTGCATCCATACTACCATTAAAATCAATAACGTAGAGTCGTGATTTAGGGGCTTCTTTTTCAGCTTTTTTTTGTTCTACTTTTTGTTGTTTTTGATAGGCTTTTAACTCTTTTTTACCTAGCGTATTATTTAAAAAACTTTCTTTTATATTGGTAAGTTGCTCTGATAAGTCATCTATTTCTATCTCACCTTTTTTTGCTTTTGGCTTAACAGCCGAGCTTACAATTAAGGTTAAAATAACAGCGATAGCAATAACAAAGGTAATGGTTTTAGCAAAAAACAAACCGTACTCGTATAAAAATTCCAACAGTGTTCTCCATTTATAAATTTCAGCCAATTTAGCATGCTTTAAAAATAAAAAAAAGCCACTATACAGTGGCTTTTAGTACTTAATTGAATGGTTGATTATTAATTCGTCACAATCTCAGTGTTTTGCACCATTAAAAGGCGACCTCTTGAAGCTAGGTAAGTAGCAACCTGCAATTGCATTTCAGCATTCGCAGCTGCACTACCCGCAACTGTAGACGACTCACCTTCATCTTGTGCTGGCGTTAATATTGACCCATGATGACCTTGAGTAAATTTAACTAAATAGCTAGAGCCCATTTCTGTTGGCGCTTGAGTGGTACTCACCGTGTCTAACCCCATAAAGTTAGCCAAAGGGACGGTACCTGCAATTGGGTTATTGGCAGTCATCGGCGGAATAACTTGATCTGGCTTGTTATTATCTGTGCCATCACCTACCACTACGTTCATGTATACAGGTGTTTCTAGTGCTTTAACCGTTGCTGCATAGTTGGTTGGGTCGCCACTATCTAATGCTGTTTGAGCTGCAAATACAAACTGCGTCATCACGCCCTTGATATTAGCAAGTTTATCAGTTTCTCCCGCCATCGTTAGCGATGTTGCAAACTCATTAAAACCACAGCTTAAGAAGTCCTGCATATCCGGTAACAAAGCGCCACAGTTTGATAGCGCACCAGCGTTTAAGAATGCATTAAATTCGTCTGATTCAGCAGTACCTGCTTGAGAAAGTACAGAGCCTTGAATAAATGGACCGAATGCAGCGGATTCTAGTAAGAAGCTTGCAATACCGCCACCACCACTTGCTAATGCTACAGCGTTAACCTTAAATAATGGGTCTACTTGGTCGGCCAATGGGCTATTAGTTTGTGCAATAAACGCAGGCGCTACAATTGATCCCAGAGAGTGTCCAATGTAAGACACATCTTGTGAATTCATTGCGCTATCACCGCTGAAGTTTAGACCTAAACGTAAACCAAGTAAGTCAGCACTTGACTGGCGTAGGCTATCTCTAGCTACTAATAATGAGCTCAAGTTCATGTAACTAAGTACAGAGCCTGTCGTTGCGTTAAAGTCATCGTTGCCATCAACATCAACATCTACACCACGTTCTCCATGGCGAGGATGGTCAATTGCAACCGTAGCAAAACCTTGCAGTGAAAGCTGCGCTGTTAGCGTTAGCATGCTTTCTTTTTGTGTGGTAATACCATGTTGCATAATAACGACTGGCCAACCACCTGCTGGCATAGCTGCAAAAGGCTCTAAACCTAAGCCTGAACGGTACGCATTAACGACCGGTAAAATAGGTTTAGTAATTTGCACTGGCACATTAGCCATACTCTGCATTTTAGGAATAGAATTATACTTCGTTAGGTGACGCGTACTGTCTAAACCTAGATCACGAAGCTGTCCACCACTTAAAGCGGCACATGTTGCATCGTTTACACTTATAGGATCAGTAGGGAATGCTTCACCAGCTTGAGCTTTATACCCTAAAATAGCGACAGCGTTATCACACATACCTTGCCAGTAGGTATCATTTAAATCACTGATCTCTTTACCTGTAGGCGTACCTAAATACATAGGTAGCTGAATGCTGCCCTTTTGATACTGTGCTACTTGGAATACGTCAGGCACCGTTATGCCTTGTAATGCAAAAGCTTGTTGTACGTTAGCCATAGGCTGAGTTGGAATTTGCAACGCAGGCGTTGGAATTGTTGGCTCTGTTAAGCTTGCTGCTAAAATCTTTTTAATCGTGCCAAGCACTGGTCCTGCTGATTGCATAGTCATGGCAGCAGAAAAAATAATATCGTCTTTTGTGATATCGCCTGAGCTAACCACTACATTTTCGTAACTATTAACTGCACCTTGTAGCGCAAGTTGTGATGGCGTCACTAAAGGGGCTTCTTGTTTAACTGTTGCATAGGTAGATGAAGGCTCAATTGCACGCCCTTCTGAATCTTTTAGCCCAGTCGTTAATACATTAATATATGAGCTACCTGCTTTAAATGGTTTAAGTGGAATAATGGCCACCGCATCGCCTGAAGCTTGGGTCACAAAATCAACACCAAAGGTTAATTCGCCCACTAATTTACATGCAGCACCGGCTGGTGCTTGTGAACATTCGGCATCTGTTAAGCTTGCACCCATTATAACTTCAAAAATACGAACAGAACCTGGGGTGCCCGCTGATGTAGCATCTAGGCTTACATTAGGTGGAAAAGTTAAATCAATTTTAAATGGAACTTGGGTAGACCAACCATCAAGCGCGCCTAAGGCTAATTGTGGATCGGCATAGGCTGCGCGAGGGATTGAAACGTTTTCGTCATTTAATTCCCCAGGAATATTCAATGTGCCATCGCGCGTACCGCTCATTAATAAGTCATTAGGAACCGAAATTACACCGTTAGCAGGGTCAAATTTTACCGTAGCTTTTGGAATAACTGTAACCGAGTCATTTTTTACATCTTCTAACGTTTCTCCGCCGCCACAGCCTGCTAGAGCAGCTGCAACAGAGAGCGAGAGTAGCATTTTTTTCATATTGTTCTCCGCACAAATCTTATTTTTATAGTGTGTTTATAGTCAGTGTAATTAAGTTAAAACAATGTAACCAGTATATTAATGAGACATTAGACCAGTTAAACTTAACGTAAAGTTTCTAGTTTCGCCACCTATATTTGCAATAAATTCGATTACTTGTCGATTTGCTATGTTAAAATCAAAAAAATCTAAACATTGGTACTTTTATGCATACCTATCAAGCAACTGAAAACGCACTCAAAGACAAAGTGATTTTGATCACAGGCGCAGGTGATGGTATTGGCCGTGTCGCAGCTATTACCTATGCTAAACATGGTGCAACCGTTATTTTATTAGGAAAAACAACTAATAAACTAGAATGTGTATATGACGAAATCGTCAATGCAGGCTACCCGCAGCCAGCTATTGTGCCTATGGACTTAAAAGGTGCAACCAAGCAGAACTATCGTGATTTAGCCGCAACTATCGAAAGTCAGTTTGGTCGCTTAGATGGGTTATTAAATAATGCGGGTATTTTAGGTACTTTAGGCCCATTGGAACATTTTTGTTCATCAACATTTGAAAACGTCATGAAAGTAAACGTGACGGCACAAGCCATGATCACAAAAGCATTGTTTCCTGTTATGCGCAAATCAAAGAGTGCCTCAGTGGTATTTACTTCTTCGGGTGTTGGTCGTAAAGGAAGAGAGTTTTGGGGACCATACGCTATTTCTAAATTTGCGGTAGAAGGTATGATGCAAACGTGGGCGTGTGAAGTCGAAAAAACGCCAATTCGTGTTAACTGTATCAACCCAGGCGCAACGCGCACATCAATGCGAGCAAGTGCCTTCCCGGGCGAAGACCGAGATTTACTTGCGACTCCTGAAGATCTAATGCCAACATACCTGTATTTAATGAGCGATGACTCGGCAGATATCAATGGCCAATCTTTGGATGCACAAGCTAAAAAATAACGCTTAGTTATTTAAATATGTTAAAAAGCCGCTATTAAAGCGGCTTTTTGTTTTTCATAATGATTTAACCAAAATCTCGCTTACTTGCGTTTAGTCGGTTTTACACGTTGGTTGTGCTTTTTAACTGCTTTACGAATTTGATTTATTTTCGCGCGCTTATCTTTACGCTTTTCAGGGATAACCGACAGCTTAGTTTGCGTTTCTTTACCAAGTTTAACTGTTTTACGTAAATAGTTAACTGTATCCAAATCGTACTCAATCCAGCCACCCTGTGGTACACGCTTATCAAGCTCTAATTTACCGTAACGAATACGAATAAGACGTGATACTTCCACATCTTGTGATTGCCATAAACGACGAACTTCACGGTTACGGCCTTCGTTAAGTGTTACGTTGTACCAACGGTTAATGCCTTCACCGCCCATAGGCTTAATACCGGTAAATTTAGCCGGACCATCTTCAAGCTCTACACCACGAAGTAAGTTTTTCATTGTTTCGTCAGTCACTTCACCAAATACACGTGCTGAATATTCGCGTTCAACCTCGTAACTTGGGTGCATCAAACGATTTGCTAATTCACCGTCATTGGTAAAAAGCATCAACCCTGACGTATTCACATCTAATCGCCCTACCGCTATCCAACGATCGCCATCTATGCGTGGCAAACGGTCAAATACAGTTCGACGACCTTCTGGATCTTTACGGGTACTTAGTTCGCCCTCTGGCTTGTTGTACATAATTACGCGACAAATTCTGTCAGCTTTTTCTTCAATTTTAACAGTGTGACCGTCAACACGAATTAAATCAGTTTCTTCAACCCTGTCGCCTAATTTTGCTACTTTACCGTTTACACTCACGCGATTAGCGTCAATGTATTTTTCCATTTCGCGGCGTGAACCTACCCCTGCGCGGGCTAGGACTTTTTGTAACTTTTCACCTTGTATACTCATTTGGATGGTTCTCTCACAGAAGGATCACTTAATAACTGGGTAATTTTACTTTGCTGTTGCTCTGGCAATGCGGGTAAATCATGAAGTCCGGTTATCGAAAAATAATCTAAAAATTGTTTAGTCGTTGCATAAAGTGCCGGTTTACCGGGTACTTCTTTATGCCCAACTACTTTAACCCACTCTCTTTCAAGCAGAGTTTTAATAATATTTGAGCCAGTTGCTACGCCCCGCACTTGCTCAATTTCACCACGGGTAATGGGTTGCTTATATGCAATTAGCGACAGGGTTTCGAGTAAGGCTCGAGAGTACTTAGGGGCACGTTCTTGCCATAAATTACTCAGCCATGGGCTTAAACTACTACACGCTTGAAAACGATAACCACTGCCTACCTCAACTAAACGTATTCCACGCGTTTGATAGTGAACTTGAATGGCCTCTACAGCATCATTAATGCGCGCCATAGAAATTGCTAAGTCGTTTAAAACCGTGTCCTTAAGATGACGTTTTGATACGGGCTTATCTGCCACAAAAATCGCCGCTTCAATGATTTCAATTAATTGTTCATCACTAATTCGCCGACCTACCATAATCACTCTTAAGTTAATAAAAACACACAGCCATCTATTATGACAGAACAACCGCAAACTAGGAAAACATATTGTGTAAATAACTCAATAATGGATGAAACATACGCTATTAGAGCACCATTAAAATATTAAATACCCACAGTTTGTATTAAACCAAGATGCACTCTAACTTTTAGCAACTTCACTCTTTTTACTTCAGCAAAACATTATAATCTCAGCGCAAAAAGCCCAGCATAGGCTGGGCTTCAGTCAGTGTATCTAACACTTAAATTTAGATTGCAGCGTTTTGGTAACGCTTAACGAAGTCAGTAACGTTTTGGCCATTACACTTTAATGTGTTTAGGTTACCAATTTGCTTACGTACTGGTTGTAAGCCTTGCTTTAATGCAGTTATACATAACTGTGTTTCTTGATGTGTATCTTTTGCAAATATTTCAACTTTTGATGCTGCAGGTTGTACTGCAGTTTGCTCTTTTGCAATATCGCGAATGTCTTGACCGTTACATAGGATACTTTTTGAATAACGAGATAAGTATATACCATGCTTTGCTGCCATTTTACGTGCAGCTGAAAAACCTTCATTGGCGCTTACTACACATAAGTTTGACTCTAATTTTTTGTCTTTGCTGTAATACGCATTGCTTTGTGCAGAAGCGGTAACAGAAACAAAAAGAGAGGCAGCTAAAAGTAATTGAGTTTTCATCAGGTAGTCCTATTTGAACGAGTTAAACAAACGATTTTTGCGCATTATATAGACAACTTTTAACATATCAATTGAATATTTTATTTATTTTATTATTTAATAATGCATTTACAATGTTTAAACATTAAACAGTAATTGATCAACAATTGTGCAGTTATTTTCTCATTTCAGTCATGTTATGTCGCTCTAAATGCTGATACAATTTGACGAATAGAAAAAATAAATTTGAAGGTTAACTTTATGAAAGTGATTTCTTTTAATATCAATGGTCTGCGTGCTCGACTACACCAGCTACAAGCTATTATTGATAAACACCAACCAGATATTATTGGTCTTCAAGAGATCAAGGTACATGATGAAGCGTTTCCGCTAGACGATGTACAAAAGATGGGTTACCACGTTTATTTTCATGGGCAAAAAGCGCATTACGGTGTGGCAATGTTATGCAAAAAAGAGCCTAAATCGGTATTAAAAGGCTTCACTACTGACACCGATGACTCGCAAAAGCGTATGATTAGCGTCACTGTAGAACAAGAAAATGGCCGTGACCTACATGTAATGAATGGTTATTTCCCTCAAGGCGACAACATTAATCACGAAACCAAGTTCCCGTACAAGCGTCAATTTTATCAAGATTTAATGACTCACCTAAATAGCCATTTCACCCCTGATCAAGATGTAATTGTCATGGGAGACATAAATATCTCACCAACCGATTTAGATATTGGTATTGGCGAGGTAAACGCAAAACGTTGGTTAAAAACGGGGAAATGTTCATTTCAACCCGTTGAACGCGAGTGGCTTGCTACCCTATTAAACTGGGGTTTCAAAGACACCTTCAGAGAACAAAATCCAGAAACTAACGACCAATACTCTTGGTTTGACTATCGTTCAAAAGGGTTTGTTGATAACCGCGGTCTTCGAATTGATGTGGTACTGGCAACGCACGACTTAGCAGCTCGCTGTATCGACACTGGTATAGATTACGAATTACGTGCTATTGATAAACCGTCAGATCATGCGCCTATTTGGTCAGAGTTTAATTAACGATTATGTTGAGCGCGCAATTACAAGGGTTACTGTGGATTGTTGTCATCGTTATCGGCTTTTTAAGCGTTAACAAATCAACATACAGTAATTTATTTAATACCCCAGCAAGACAATCAGGTGTGTTTGCCTGTGCACTGGTTCTCGCTTTGTTATGGCGTATAAAGGCCGGTATTTTACCCGGTCTCGATCTGCATATTTTAGGCATTACCGCAGTTACCCTAACATTAGGTTGGCGTCTTGCTATATTAAGTTGTGTACTCGCAACAGCGCTTTTAACTGCTTTTGGACAAATAACACCTGAATTAGTCGCGTTAAAACTCATTATTAGTGCCTTTATACCGGTGTTATTCACCTATTTAGTTTTTATTGTCTGTTATCACTATTTAGCACGGCATTTTTTTATCTATATATTTGTTTGTAGCTTTTTAACGGCAGGTGTTGTTGCCTGCGTTAACATTATACTCGGTGGTGCTTTTTATTATGCAATAGGTGAATACAGTTGGCATCAGCTGAGCGAGAATTATATTTACCTAAGTCCTATTTTGGCCTTTCCTGAAGCTATGCTAAACGGTATGGCAATCACTGTACTGATCACCTATCGCCCACATTGGGTAAAAACTTTTTTTGATAAGGACTATTTAGGCTCATGAGTCTTCATTACCATTGCCCTATTTGTAAACAGCCACTAGCGCTCAATGATAAAACATTACGATGCGATAATAATCACAGCTTCGATTTTGCCAAAGAAGGCTACGTAAACTTACTCCCTGTGCAAAACAAAAATTCTAAACAGCCTGGCGATTCGTTAGAAATGGTACAGGCTAGGCGCTCATTTTTAGAACAAGGTTATTATGGCTTTTTACAAACGGCTTTAGCCAATATCGTTAAGCCACTTAATGCTGAAATAGTGATTGATTTGGGGTGTGGTGAAGGGTTTTATACTCATGCTATTGCCAACAGCAGCCAAGCCAGCGTATATGGTGTTGATATATCAAAGTCGGCAGTAAAGTATGCTGCAAAACGTTACAAACAATGCCATTTTAGCGTTGCTTCAATCAGCCAAGCGCCTTTTGATGATCAGCTTGCTGACGTATTAGTTAGTGTGTTTGCGCCTTTATTTGACAGTGAACTTGCGCGTCTGATTAAAAATAACGGTCGCTTAATTGTGGCAAGCCCAGGCCCAACGCATTTGAAAGAATTAAAAGATTATATTTATAGCAACGTAAACGAACACACTGAAATAGCAGCACCTGCGGGCTTTGAAAATACATCGCAACAATTAATCACAGAGCAGGTATCGCTTAGATTTAACGATGTTAAAAACTTAATTATGATGACACCATTTGCGTGGAAGTTCAGGCCAGAACATTGGCAAGCACTTGAGCAAAAACAACAGCATAGCGTCACATTGTCATTTTATGTCACGCAATTTACTAAAACTGCTCTTTAGTAAACGTTTTATCCATTTTATCGAACATATCTTTTAGTAATTCGGCAAGCTCCAAATAGCGGGGCTTGTTTTTCCCCATTTGCGCGTCATAACCGTTAGCAACCATTTTTGCAAATAACTCGTTATACCATTGCAGCATAGCGGGCTCTAATTCAGTTTGTGCACGTTTACCCAACCATAAAAGCCCTTGCAATGGCAACGAGATAAAAAACAGACTACTGGCAATCGCTTGGGGCAGAAAATCCGAGCCTAAATAATTAATCTGAAAAAACAGGGTCAGCATGGCTAATATTGGCATTACTGTAATCGCAAGCTCAGTGGCTCTGATCACTTTAAATTCTGCAAATAATGGCGCAACCTCTTTACGCATTGGCCACGTTTTAGCATAAGAACGCCCTAATTGAACTTGCGACATCACACTTTTTTGCATTAATAAATCCTCACCGTCACGGTTTGTAACACTTCAACAAACGTAATACTTATAAAAGTGTAACACAATTATAGCTGCTTTCACTTTATCGGTAAAAATGCTTAATTTCATAAGTAAAACTCACAAAAAGCATAAATTATCGAAAGAATTTCACAAAGCCCTTTCAATAAAGTCAACTACACTTTAGTCTACACTCATTTGAGCCTACAGGGCTTATACATCAACCAAGTGTACTGATTAATACTTAAATGGAAAATGAATCTATGCCAACACTCCCAAATAATCCAAACCATGTTTTGGTACTCAATTGTGGAAGCTCAAGTCTGAAGTTTGCGATTATTGATGCAAACACAGGAAACGACATTATTTCAGGTTTAGCTGAGCGCCTAGGTGATGATGCTCCCTCAATCAAATATAAGTTTAAGGGAGAAAAAACCACTATCAAGCTTGCTGCTAATCAAGCACATGCTCATGCAATTGATACGCTGGTTGATTTAATAAAAGATCACAACCTAGACGAGCAATTAGTGGCAGTGGGTCATCGTGTAGTTCATGGCGGCGAGCATTTTACCCAATCTGTGTTAATCGACGAAAGCGTCATTGCAGGTATTACCCAAGCAGCCACATTAGCTCCTTTACATGGCCATGCTAATTTACTGGGTATTTCATCTGCACAAGCATCATTTAAAAATTTACCGCAAATAGCCGTGTTTGATACCGCATTTCATCAGACCATGGGTGAAGTTGCTTACCTATATGCTCTGCCTTATAAGCTTTATAAAGACTTTGGGGTTAGACGCTATGGATTTCATGGCACTAGCCATTTTTATGTAGCAGGTCAAACCGCTAAAATGTTGTCTATACCTGTTGAAGAAAGTAACTTTATTAGCGCCCACTTAGGCAATGGCTGCTCTGTGTGTGCGATCAAAAATGGTAAAAGTGTCGATACCAGCATGGGCTTAACCCCGCTTGAAGGACTTGTGATGGGTACCCGTTGTGGCGACATTGACCCAGGGCTATTTAACTTTTTAACTACGCAGCTTGATTACACTTCGCAGCAAATTGATGACCTGCTAAATCAAAAAAGTGGCTTATTAGGAATAAGCGAGCTATCAAACGATTGCCGTACTATTGAAGAGGCTGCCATTGCTGGCAACTCGCAAGCCATGCTGGCACTTAATATGTTTTGCTACCGCTTAGCAAAACAAATAGCCGCCTATATGGTACCGCTGCAAAAATTAGATGCGCTTATTTTTACCGGTGGGATTGGCGAGAATTCCGATATCATTCGCGAAAAAGTACTCACACAGTTAGCCTTTTTAGGTATCAATTTAGACCCTCAAGCAAACCTTGATGCACGGTTTGGCCAAGCTGGATTAATTAGTACCACCAATTCAACAAGCAAAGCGGTGGTTATGCCAACCAACGAAGAATGGGTTATTGCACTTGATGCCGCAAACATCAGCAAGGAGTTATAATATGGCTCGTCGTATTATGTTGGTTCCTATCTCTACAGGGGTAGGTTTAACCTCAGTATCAGTTGGTTTAGTAAGAGCACTGGAACAAAAGACGGTTAAAGTTAATTTTTTTAAACCTATCGCCCAACCGCGCGCAGGCGAAACTGGCCCTGAAAAGTCTACTCAAATTGTCACTCAAGGCTCACCAATTAACCCGCCAACACCGTTTGCACTCGATTACGCAGAGCAAATGATTGGCGATGGTAAAGGTGATGATTTATTAGAGGAAATTGTTGAGCGTTTTCAAAGTAAAATAAACGATGATGAAGTGGCCATAATCGAAGGAATGGTGCCTACTCGTCGCCAACCTTATGCGGGTCGCATAAACCGTGAAATTGCACAAACCTTAGGGGCCGATATTGTATTTGTGCTTACTCCTGGAAATTACAGTATTACGCAAATTGAAGATCGCCTTGAAATTGCTGCCGGAAATTACGGTGGCATAGATCACCCTCGTGTTCTGGGTTGTATTTTCAACAAAGTAAATGCCCCTCTAGATGAAGAAGGTCGCGCTCGCGCTGATTTAGTCGATACTTACAGGCCAGAAGCACTTGATAACGAGCTTAATCGCCTAGCCTCTTTACCTATTTTTAGAAAAAATCCTTTTATGTTACTTGGCGCAATTCCATGGGACTTTGAGCTAGTAGCGCCGCGCGTTAAAGATTTAAGTGCTTATTTAAAAGCCACTATTATTAACGAAGGCGATATGGTGCACCGTCGTCTTAGACGCATTACTTTTTGTGCACGCACAGTATCAAATATTCTAAATTACTTTACTCCAGGTGCATTGCTGGTTACCCCAGGTGATCGTTCAGATATACTGGTTGCAGCCTGTTTGTCTGCTATGAACGGTACCAAACTAGGTGCTATTTTGCTCACAGGTGGCTTTGAGCCTGAGCCGCGTATTATGGCGTTGTGCGAACAGGCCATGCAAACAGGTCTGCCTATTTTAGCAACCGAAGGCGATACTTGGCGTACCTCATTATTGCTGCATAACTTTAACCTAGAAGTGCCAAGCGATGATGAACAACGCATTGAAAAAGTAAAAGATCATAATGCAGAATATATAGATTCTGATTGGTTAGACAGCTTAGCTAAAAGTGTTGGGAAAACGCGTAAACTATCTCCTCCTGCTTTTAGATACTTATTAACTGAAAAAGCTCGCAAAGCCGATAAAACAATTGTACTACCTGAAGGTAACGAACCCAGAACCATTAAAGCAGCCGCTATTTGTGGCCAGCGCGGCATTGCTAAAACTATTTTATTGGGTGACCGTGATGAAATATTACGTATTGCAGAGCAACAAGGCATTGAGCTTAACGATCATGTAACTGTAATTGAGCCAAGCAGTATCATAAATGATTACGTAGCACCTATGGTGGAAATTCGTAAAAATAAGGGTCTTACCGAAGTAGTCGCCCAAGAGCAGCTTCAAGATCATGTGGTACTTGGTACTATGATGCTAGAGCAAGGTAAAGTCGATGGCCTGGTATCAGGTGCGGTAAACACCACTGCCAATACCATTCGCCCACCGTTACAGTTAATTAAAACCGCGCCAGGTTCATCATTAGTGTCATCTGTATTCTTTATGCTATTGCCTGATCAGGTTTTGGTTTATGGTGATTGCGCTATTAATCCCGATCCTAATGCCGAACAACTGGCCGACATTGCAATTCAATCTGCCGACTCAGCAGCGGCATTTGGCATTGAGCCTCGCGTAGCCATGATAAGTTACAGTACGGGTGATTCAGGCAGTGGGGCTGATGTAGAAAAAGTGCGAGCGGCAACTAAGCTTGCCCAGCAAAAGCGCCCTGATCTAATTATAGATGGGCCACTACAGTACGATGCGGCAATTATGGAAAGTGTAGCAATTAAAAAAGCACCAAACAGCCCTGTTGCGGGCAAAGCAACGGTGTTTATATTCCCTGATTTAAATACCGGCAACACCACGTATAAAGCGGTACAACGAAGCGCTGATTTAATCAGTATCGGTCCTATGTTACAAGGGATGCGTAAACCGGTTAACGACTTAAGCCGTGGCGCATTAGTCGATGACATAGTGTACACCATTGCTTTGACAGCCATACAAGCAGCACAAGTTGAGGCACTTAATTAACCCCTTTCATTTACATGTGCCTTTTATAGCCTAGCCAATTTTTAATTAATTATTAATAGGTTAGGCTATTTATACCTTACAACCCCCAAGCTTATCCACAGAAATTGTGGACAATTATTTTTTAATTATTAAAAACTTTAGCAACGGCTAAGTTTGAGCCTTTAATTTAGATTCAATACTCTATACTATAAAGCTATTATATTGCTGCTAGCGATGGGTTTTATGTCAAAACAAACACTACAACTACACAGTACTGTTTTATCAATTCATAGTTTAGCGCTTGATGCTGACATTCCCCCTGCACTGTTAAAACAACCATTGTTTTTTATTTCAAAAACGCACGATGAACTGTCGGTTGTCTGCCCTGATGAGTTTATAATTGACAGCCAAGATACAGAGTCAAATTGGCAAGCACTGGAAGTAATTGGCCCCTTAGGGTTTTCGTTAACCGGTATCATGGCAAATATTTCAGGGGTGTTAGCAAGAGCTGGCGTGTCAATTTTTTCAATTTCAACCTATGACACCGACTATATTTTAGTAAAAAAGCAAACAGTCAACAAAGCGATGGCTGCTCTTAGAGCCGATGGCTACAATGTGGTAACTTAATTAATAATGAAATCTGAAGACGTTAGCTATTTAACTAAAAATAAAATTGGCCGAAGCGCGATACAAATAACTAGCCCATTCAGTGGCAAAGTTATGCAGATGGACGCCCACCCTGAAGCTTTTTTCCGCTTTGGAACTTTGGGGCCTGGGATTATTGTCAGCTTAACCAGCCATAAAGTGTTAGCGCCATTTAATGGCACTTTATTGCAAGTTAAAAGCGGCGGGTGCGAATTTATTCTAAAAGCTAAAAATGGCTTAAAAGTATTAATAAACTTAGCCGTACCTGATTCTCAAACTCTCACACATACTCATATTGCTCAGCTTAATGGCAGCAAAATAACCAAAGGCCAACGGCTTGCTTATTTTGATTTGCGTGAACTCGATGCGCCTATTTTAGCCAGCCTTATCATACTCAATGGCCACGATTTAGGCACTTTTCATTATTCTCACCCGCAGGTCAATGCAGGTGTAGATACCTTATTAACTATTATCAAAAAGAAGTAGATTTATGATCACTCTCTATGGCATTAGCAACTGCGACACTATTAAAAAAGCAAAAAAATACTTAAGCGATAATGACATCGTATTCACTTTTCATGACTATCGTAAAGACGGCGTTAATCACAGTATGGTCAGCGATTTTGCAGAGCATATTGACTGGGAGCAACTTGTTAATAAACGTGGTACAACGTATAGAGCATTGTCAGATGAGCAAAAGCAAAGCTTAACTAAGCAAACTGCTATCGATTTATTGGTTGAACAACCGGCGATAATTAAACGCCCTGTTCTTATTAATAACGGGCAATACCATTTAGGCTTTAAAGCAGCCCAGTACGATGAGATCTTTAAATAATGACTCACCCAGTAATTACCCTAGCCCAAGCTTTAATCCAGCGTGAATCCGTTACCCCTGAAGATGCAGGCTGCCAACATATGATGAATGAGCGTCTAAGCGCAATTGGCTTTGACATCGAATCGCTGTTTTTTACCGACACCCTCAACACTTGGGCACGAAAAGGGTCGCAATCACCACACTTTTGTTTTGCCGGTCATACCGATGTGGTGCCCACTGGGCCTGAAAAAAATTGGCAGCACCCCCCTTTTGCTGGGCTAATTGAAGACGGATTATTACATGGCCGTGGCGCAGCCGACATGAAAGGCTCACTAGCTGCCATGGTTGTAGCAACAGAGCGTTTTGTAACCAAGCACCCTGATCACAAAGGCTCTATCTCGTTTTTGATCACCTCAGATGAAGAGGGCCCTTTTATCAACGGCACTACCCGCGTAATAGATACTTTAGAAGAGCGCGGAGAAAAAATTGATATGTGTCTTGTTGGCGAGCCTTCATCGCGCGATGTGCTCGGAGATGTGGTTAAAAATGGCCGTCGTGGTTCACTCACTGGTTTTTTAACTATAGCCGGTGTACAAGGGCATGTGGCTTACCCACACTTAGCGCAAAACCCAATTCATTTATCCACGCCAGCTTTAACCGAATTAAGCCAAACTGTGTGGGATATGGGTAACGACTTCTTTCCTGCCACCAGCTTTCAAATCTCTAACATTAATGGCGGCACAGGTGCCGGTAATGTGATCCCTGGTGAGCTTGAAGTACAATTTAACTTTAGGTTTAGCACCGAAGTTACTCATCAGCAGCTGCAACAAAAAGTGAACGCGATTTTACAAAAACACAATTTGAATTACGAACTAAATTGGATTGTAAACGGCCTACCGTTTTTAACCGATCACGGTCCGTTAGTTGATGCTACAGTCGCTGCCATTAAATCAGTAACTGGCTTAACCACTAACTTAGAAACAACAGGTGGAACATCAGATGGCCGCTTTATTGCCCAAACAGGCGCTAAAGTAATCGAGCTGGGGCCACGTAACGCCACAATTCATAAAGTGGATGAGTGTGTCAGTACAGACGACCTAATCGCGCTGGCGGATATTTACGAGCAAATATTAGAACAACTGTTAACTTAATGAATGCAAATAAAGAACTCATACAATGCATCACCGGGCAAAGTGATGCACACCTAGTTGCTATACAAAACCATTATTTGCATGCCAATATTGTCAACGACTTTATTGCACTGCAATCAGCGGCCGCATCCGCTGGCTTTGATTTATGTATTGCATCAAGCTTTCGGGATTTTAATCGTCAATCGGCTATTTGGAATGCTAAATTTTCAAATAAGCGCGTGGTGTTAAACAAAGCGCAACAAGCCGTTGAACTAAATTCACTGAGTGATATTGAAAAATGTACCGCCATAATGCTTTACTCTGCACTGCCAGGTGCAAGTCGCCATCATTTAGGCACTGACTTAGATATTTTTGATAAAAGCGCAGTGAGTGACGATTATGAGTTGCAACTAACCCCCGATGAATATCAGCATGGCGGACCTTTTGCCGAACTGAGTCAATGGCTAGACACTCACCTAGCAGAATTTGGATTTTATCGGCCTTATCAGCACGATTTAGGCGGTGTTGCCCCTGAGCTTTGGCATATTAGCCACATTGCGCAGTCAGAGCAGCTTATGAGCCATTTATCACTTGAGGTATTACACAATTGTATTAAAGAGAGTGATTTATTAGGTAAAGACGCTATTTTAACCCACTTACCTGCTTTATATGAGCGCTTTGTGATCAATGTCAGTCCACCAGCTAAGCAGTATTAGTTAGTTTTTTATTTAACGTAAAAACCAATATCGCTAATAAAATGATACTGCTGGAGAGCATAAATTGCAGAGTTAATGTTTCCGATAAAAATACCGCTCCTGCAATAGCCGCCAAAACGGGCACGCATAACTGCACTATAGCTGCATGCGTGCTTTTTAATAATGGCATAGCCACATACCAAATACTGTAACCAACACCCGATGCTATCGCACCTGAGCCGATGGCAAGTAACACCCCTTCCATACGAATATTCTTAAGCTGGCTCATGCCCACCACAATCAAAATAGGTAGCACCAATAAGCTGCGAATAAAGTTATAAGTAGTGGCCCTAAGTGGTGACACACAAGCTTTGCCTCTAATGCTATAAATTCCCCATGCCACGCCACTTATGCTCATTAATAATGCCGCCATTAACGGTGGTGCTGTTTGCGAGGGTAGCATTAAGTAAACAAAAGCCGCAAACGCCACAATAAATGCAAGCCATTGCACAGCAGATAAGCGCTCTTGTTTATATATACCCCAACTAATCATGGTAAATTGCACCGCAGAAAATAAAATAAGCGCGCCCATGCCGGTATCTAGCTCTATATAGGCAACAGAAAAACACAGCGCGTATATCAGCAAGCTCGCACTGCTTCGCCAACTTCCGGTATCATTAATAACGGGGCTACTTAATTGTGCTTTTTTATTTAACTGCCTTGTATAGAGCAGCATAATAATAGCCAAACACACTGCCCCGCTGAGTAGCCGTATAACAGTAAAATTCCACGCATCAATATAACCTTGGGCTAACGCTAAACGACACAATAACGAATTGGCAGCAAAAGCAACTAACGCGATAATAGTAAACAGAGTGGCTTTCAAATGAATTCCTAACCTAAAAAATAGCACCGCTTTAGACACGGTTACGTTAATTATTAACCTTTAGACGTTAACATGATTATTTTTTAATAATAAAGGGTTTTTAATCTATGTTTATACACTACGCTTTTTTACAATCTTTCACACCTACATTTATAAGCCATGTGTTAACCTTATAAGATAGATAAAAGGAGTGCGTGTGCATCACATTTTAATTTTCAGTTTTTGCTTTATTGTAAGTGGTTGCAGCACTATAGGCTTTGACGATCTGTTTAATGATTATGCCACAAACACCACCCCTGTTAGGCAAGCTATTAGTAATAATAATATTGAAAATGCACGCGCCCTTATAAAAACCAACAGTAAAGCACATAGTAATTATTTACTGAACCAATTAGAGCAAGGCCGTATTGCTGATTTAGCGAATAACCCAGACAGTGCGCAAACATATTTTGAAACTGTCTACCAACAAATGCAAGCTAAGCGCCAAGCAGCCCAAATACAAGTAAGTGCAGGGCTTGAGCAAAGTAATGCGCTGTTAACCAACGACTCAGCGATAGGTTATATCCCCCCTGCTTACGAAATGAGTATGTTGCATAGCTACAAAGCACTTAATTATGTTTATAAACGCGATATTGAGAGCGCGTTAGTTGAAGTACGCCGTGCCAATAAAGTACAAGTTGATGCACTACTTGATAATCAAAGCGAGTTTGATAATGCCATTGCCCAAGCACAGCAACACTACCCAGATATGGATAATTTAATTCGCTCGGTAAAAAATGGCTTTCAAAATGCGTACACGTTTTACTTATCAGGGTTGTTATATGAAACGGCAAAGCAAGGCGATGATGCCTACATAGACTATAAAAAAGCGCTCGAAATACAACCTAACAATCCTTATTTACAGCAAGATATATTGCGCCTTGCTAAGCAGCAAGGTTTTGCGGATGACTACCAGCAATTTAAGCGACAGTTTGGTGAAGTAAACGCCATAGATAAAAATCAAGGCGAAGTAGTTATATTATTTGAACAAGGCCTGATACCAAAACAGCACGAGTTTAAGTTGCGATTGCCTATTTATACTTCGCAGGGAGATGCCCGCTTTTATAGCCTAGCAATGCCCGTTTATATAAATACGGCCTACAGCAGCGCCGTAAATAATATAAAAGTTAATAATCAAGTATTAGCATTAAGTCCGTTAGTGCATTTAGAAGCACTGGCTGCTAAAACGTTAGAGCAGCAAGTAGCTGGACGTGTTTCAAGGCAAATATTACGCCTTGTCGCTAAAGAAAAAATGCGTGCAGAGCTTGCGCGCAGTGCCGGTGATGTGGGGAACATTTTAGCAAATTTATATAATCTTGCATCTGAGCAAGCAGATACGCGCAGTTGGCTTACACTGCCTAATCAGATCAGCCTTGCTCGCAGTGCCGTAAAAGCAGGCGAACATACTTTAAATGTTGGCTCACAACCGCCAATAAATTTTACCGTTAGTAAGCAAGGGTTAACGTTAATCTACCTAACCTCTGTTAATAACTATTTTAACTCCCATGTAGTGCAACTTTAGGAGCCATCATGAAATACATACTTCCCGTTATTGCGTTAATTATGCTCAGCGCATGTAGCAGCCGACCTGTAACCTCAGGTATTGGGGTTGAGCAAACTGCCGACGCTTACAAAGAGCAGCTCAACGTTAATAACCCGCAATTAGCTAAAAAGCTTTTAATTAGTGATGTAAAAACGCGTCAAACAAATAACCTGACCGATGTAGTGGTTACTTTAGCGAGTACCTATAAAAAGTCGCAATACTTACAGTATCAATTTAACTGGTTTGATAAAGATGGCTTTGTTATTAAAGGCAACCACTCACCGTGGCAAGCCCTAACATTATTTGGCTTTGCTAAAACTCAGCTTGCAGGACTAGCACCTAGCTCTGATGCCGTTACTTTCTCATTAGCTGTAAGAGAAGTTTCAACCGACGCACAAGAATTTAAAGATTAAAGGAAATCATGATGATCAATAAACAATTTAAATCACTGTCTAGTTATGCAATTTTAGGCCTAGCGGCACTGACACTGTCAGGCTGTGCCAACAAAGCGGTTGTCAGCTATGGTGATGCCCAAGCCGTAGAAACCACAGATATAAACTTTGGCTCTACTGACTTACAAAAAGTTGCCTCGCAAATGACCGACTCTCTGCTTAGTTCGCCTGTGGTTGGTACTATGACCGCCAATACACGCCCTGTGGTATTTGTAGAGCGTATTAAAAATAAAACCAGTGAACACATAGATACAGAATCAATCACCGACTCAATCTCTACTCAATTACTGCGTAGCGGCAAATTTAGATTTGTTGATATGACCCGTGTAGAGGCGGTTCGTGAGCAAATTACATTTCAAAACGAAGACGCCTTAGTCAACCCAAGTACTGCGGTGGCTTTTGGTAAGCAAATTGGTGCGCAATATATGCTGTACGGTAACCTATCAAGCATTGTTAAATCTAATGCAGATAAAGCCGATGTGTACTACAAATTTACAATGCGTTTAATGGATATGCAAAGCGGCCTTGTTGAATGGGCTGACGAAACTGAAATTCGTAAAACGCGTGAAAAATCAACGTTTGGTTGGTAATAACAGGAGCGAATTATGAAAACGCTTAGCTTAATTTTATGCGCTTTATTAGTAGTAAGTACCCCAACGTTTGCCAAGTACGAACGCAATAAAGCCGTTCCTGTACAGCAAGTACTATTTGGTAAAGTAAAGTCGGTTCGCACTATTACTGAGCAACAATTAGTACAAGACAAAAGTAACGGCTGGAAAACCTTTGGCGGTGCCTTACTAGGCGGTGTTATTGGTAACCAGTTTGGCGGCGGCAGTGGTCGAACTGTAGCGACTATTTTAGGATCGGTGATTGGTGGTAACGTTGCTCATAATCAGCAGCAAACACAGCGCTATGAAAACACACAGCTCGTTGAATTACTGATACAAGTAGAAAGTGGTGAGCAATTTATGGTGGTACAAGACAACGATCCCGCTATGCGTTTTCACCAAGGGGATAATGTTCGCCTGATCTACTTAACCAATAACACGGTGCGAGTAGATAGCGCGTATTAATATTCTTTTGACGGCATAGCTGAAAAAACCTAACTTAGGTAACTAAGTTAGGTTTTTTAAAGGTTAATTACGCTTATTTTTAAGTCTGGTTCTTTTGCCCAAAGCTGCTCATTTTCATGCATTTCATATAAGCCATGAGCACGGTTTATAAGTAAGTTTGCAAAGTCGGCTTGGGTTTTATCTCGTGCACCCGCGGTAATAATTTGGTCGGCCTTTAACTGCCACTGCAATGAAAAATAACGCATGGCATCACGTGCATCTTTTGCTGCAGACGCTTCAGCGTGATCAGTTGGTAAACGACCGGTGATCACCCAGTAGCTTTTACCGTTTTGCGCTTTAAATTTCCAAAGCGCGCATAAAGGCGCTAAAAAACGGCTTTCTTTTTCAAGCAAGGTTTTAGGCATAATGCCTTTTTCAGCTAAATGTTTTTGCGCATTTTGAAAACATTCGCGCTGCCATTGAATTTCTTGTTGCTGAAGTTCAGCTTGCTGCTCTGGTGTTAATGGTTTTTGTTCTTGTTGCTGCATTTTAATAACCTTTTTACTTCTTTGTTTACACTTTAAGGGCATAACAAATAAGGCGCAAGCATAAATAGCGTGCTTAACACCTTATTCACAGCTGTTTGCTGGGTTTTTAAGCAAAGTACACTTACTTTATGTTGTGATCAAACGAACCCACAGCACCTGGGAATACCACTGGCGACTCAATACCCTGTTTATTCACGCTAGCAACTCCAAAATAGTAGTTATCAATAACCACATTTTTTAGGGTAAATTCACTGACCTTATCAACCCATTGACTGTATTGCCATTGTGGTTCACTAGTATATCGCCAGTATATACGATAGCCTGCTACATTTTTATCCTCTGTTGGCTGCCAAGAAAGAGTGGTACTGGCGCGTACGGCACCACTAATTTTCACCTCTTTTGGTGGCGCAGGAGCCCACGCCATTGACGCAAGGCTTACCGCATTTAACGAGGTAAGTTTTGCGGCGTAATCAAAATCCACCCCATCAATAGTATCACCGTACACTACCCCATTTTCGATGCGCAGGTCTTGATGTTGGCGATCATAATGCTCGTTGGTTTCCATAATGCGCACAGCCGCAAAACCCGCATCATTAAACGGACGATGATGCCCGCCTCGTGCAAAACGGTCGAGTCTGTATACCAGCATGGTATCTAAGTTCTCAATGTATTTATCAGCAATGGTGTCTATGTAACGCGCTAAATTACGGCTCGCTGAGTCAACTTCGCCGCCAGTAAAACGACGAGTACGGGCTTGTTCCTTAGTTTCAACTACACGCGTACCTTCAGAAAAAATACGTGCAGTGGTGTTATCGGTTACGCCATTAATGCCGGTAATGTTACCAATCATGTCGTTATTTAAAACACCATGAACCTGCCAGTTATTTTTTTGTGCATAAGCAGTTAAAATTTTACCGCCAAATAAACCTTGCTCTTCACCTGAGAGTGCTGCATATACCACTGAGCCATTAAATGTATATTGCGATAACACCCGTGCCGCTTCAATCACACCGGCAACCCCTGATGCATTATCGTTTGCCCCAGGTGAATCGCTAGTAAAATCCATAACATCACTAACGCGTGAGTCTATATCTCCCGACATCATCACCATACGGTTAGGATCGGTGTTACCGCGCTGAATCGCAATTATGTTAACCACTTCCACGGGTTCAGGAATGCGCTTTTCACCCGAGATGGTTTGTTTTACTTCTAGTATCTCTAAACAGCCACCACACTGTGCCGAAATTGCTTCAAATTCTTTTTTTATCCAGCGTCTTGCCGCGCCAATACCACGGGTATCCGATTTAGTTTCAGATAAAGTATGGCGGGTACCAAAATCCACTAACGTTTGAATATCATCTCCAATACGCTGCGCTGAAATTTGATCTGCAATATTGTGCAATGATGCTTGTTGTGTGGTTTGTGCAGCCACACTATAAAATGACGCGCTACAAACAGATGCAACCGCACTATACTTAATAATCCGAGTAACTAACTTTAAAGGTGAAATTGACATAGCAGTTTAATCCTTATTGTTGATGTTTTTAAAATGACAGCTCTGCAGGTATACAGCAATGCATTTGAGATAGACGTTAAAAACCTCAGGTTAAATTACATTTAATTAACACGCTTAGTTTAGCTATCGCTTGCTCAGTTTCTAGTTTAATAAAAATAATCACTTATGCTGTTTTGTACGTATATTAAAGAGAGAAACACGATTAATCAGCTATCATTTTATATACCCAGTTTAAAAATAATAAGGTGCTGTAAAAATATGAAGAAACACGAAGAATTACCTGAGGATCATGTTGACCCGCTTATGCAGTATTTACATCATGCGATTCGCTTTGCTATTAAAATATTAGCGGTGCTCATGGTGCTAGTTATTTTTTGGAGTATTGCTGATGTAGTATATGTTTTATATATGCGATTGAGCTCTCCCCCTTACTTTTTATTAAACATTGAAGACATTCTGCAAACCTTTGGTGCTTTTATGGTGGTGCTTATTGCGGTAGAAATATTTACCAATATTCGTTTATATTTAGGCTCCAGTTCACTTCCGGTTGAGCTGGTCATTGCCACCGCACTAATGGCTGTGGCGCGTAAAATTATTGTTTTAGATTTAAAATTAGTGACCTCAGAGCAAATTATTGGCCTTGCATTAGTGACTTTAGCCTTAGGTATATCTTACTGGCTGGTAAAAAATAAAACCGGTCATACAAAACTGTAAATCGTTAACTTAACTTAAGATAACAGCTAAATACCTCATTCCCACTGCGCCTTTGCGCTTTACAATGGTATAGTGGGATACCTCTATAAATACTTAATAAGCTTCTAATATGTATCGATTATTTGAACGGATGACTAAACCGTTCCCGGAGCGTTCTCCATCTCAGCCTCCTAATACCTTATTTGCCTTTTGCCGCCATTACACCAAAGGCATGGAACTGTCGTTAGTGCTTATGTCGCTCAGTGCCGCATTATTAGCTATTTTAGAAGTGTCTTTATTTAGTTACATGGGGCAACTGGTTGACTGGCTCGGCGAGTACACCCCTAACGAGCTATTTTCACAGCAACAATCCGAATTAATAAAGATGGGGTTAATGCTCTTGGTCGTGATGCCCATGGTAGTCTTTTTTAGGTCGGCTATTTTACACCAAGCACTGCTGGGCAACTATCCGATGTCGATACGTTGGTTAGCGCACCGTTATTTATTACGCCAAAGTGTTAGCTTTTATCAAAATGAATTTGCCGGAAGAATAGCTACTGAAGTGCTGCAAACCTCATTGGCCGTGCGTGAGTCAGTCACTAAGTTACTTGACGTATTGATGTACATTGCCGTTTATTTTGGCTCAATGGTGTTTTTAGTAGCCGCCTCAGATTGGCGCTTAATGCTGCCGTTATTAGTGTGGTTAGCATTATATATTTGCGTGCAAATTTACTTTGTACCACGGTTAAAAAGCATTGCTAGCTCACAAGCTGATGCACGCTCAGAAATGACTGGCCGTATTGTTGATAGCTACACCAATATTTCAACCATTAAGCTGTTTTCTTATACTCAACGCGAAGAGCAATATGCTAAACAAAGCATGGATGTATTTTTACAGCCTGTATATAAACAAATGCGTTTGGTAACCAGCCTTAACGTGGTTATTCAAAGCTTGAACTATTTACTGGTATTTTCGGTGGCAGCAGTGTCTTTGTATTTATGGTCGTTAAGTGCCATTAGTGCGGGGGCTATTGCAGTAGCATTGAGTTTGTCGTTAAGGCTTAATGGTATGGCCCAATGGATCATGTGGGAAATTAGCAGCTTATTTGAAAACATTGGTACCGTAGCCGATGGCATGCGCACCCTTTCAAACCCGATTGCGGTTGATGACAAGCCAAAAGCCGATAGTTTAAAAGTAACTCAAGGTTCAATCGACTTTAACAATGTACACTTTAATTATGGTAAAGCCGCTAATGAAAATAACCGAGGTCCAGTAATTAACGGTTTAAACTTAAATATTAAACCGGGCGAAAAATTGGCTTAGTGGGTCGCTCTGGCGCGGGTAAATCCACATTAGTTAACTTGTTGCTACGTTTTTACGATACAGACAAAGGCTGTATTAGTATTGATGGCCAAAATATAACTGATGTAAGCCAAGAAAGCCTTCGCCGCTATATCGCTATGGTCACCCAAGACACCTCACTACTGCACCGCTCAGTAAAAGACAACATCTTATACGGCAGACCTGATGCAACCGAAGCGGAAATGCTCGATGCGACCAAACAAGCCAAAGCTCTCGATTTTATAAACGATTTAGAAGACAGCAAAGGCAATAAAGGCTTTGAGGCACAAGTGGGCGAACGAGGAGTAACCCTCTCGGGCGGGCAACGCCAGCGGATTGCGATTGCTCGGGTGTTACTTAAAAACGCGCCTATTCTTATACTTGATGAAGCCACCAGCGCTTTAGACTCAGAGGTAGAAGCAGCTATTCAAGCAAGCTTAGATGATTTAATGACAGGCAAAACGGTTATTGCTATTGCACACCGATTATCAACCATTGCACAAATGGACAGGCTTATTGTGCTTGATGAAGGTGGCGTTGTAGAGCAAGGCAGTCACGATGAGTTAATTGCCCAAGGCGGCATTTACGCTGCACTGTGGGCACATCAAACTGGCGGCTTTATTGGTATTGAATAAAAAAACCATCTCAGAGTAGGTCATCATTTGGCCTGCTCTTGTTTACTAAAATTTAACTTTATTATTGATTTTAAACGCTATTTATAGCCTTTTAGTCGAATTTTATAGCCCACCTCTTGCCTCACTGTTTTTATAATGTCACATTCGCGACTGACTTTTTTATCATTCATCAGGCAATTCACCATGTCTTTATTAAGCAAACATAAATACACCCTTTATGGAGTGCTCGCTATTTTACTTTGGAGCAGTTTAACTGCCTTTATTCGTGATTTATCAGAATTATTTAGCCCAATTGGCGGTGCCGCTTTAATTTATAGCGTCAGTGCGATTTTTTTAATGTTAGTCATGGGTGTACCAAAGCTAAGCAATTATCCAAAACGCTATTTAGTCTTTGGTGGCAGCTTATTTGTTATTTACGAAATATGTTTGGCTTTATCGCTTGGCTTTGCAAATAGTCGCCAGCAAGCGTTGGAAATGGCGATTATTAACTACCTTTGGCCAGCGTTAACCATTTTATTATCGATTATTGTTAACCGCATTAAAGTAAGCGTATTAGTCTACCCGAGCATACTGATTGCGTTTTTAGGGGTTGCATGGTGCATTGCAGGTAATAGTGGTTTATCTGTAGGAGTATTAACCGCTAATATTAGTGACAATCCATTACCCTACTCCATGGCGTTTGCAGCGGCGTTTATTTGGGCTGTGTATTGCAGTGTAACGGTAAAACTTAGCGAGGGTAAAAATGCCATTAGTGTATTTTTTGCAGCCACGGCAATCTCTTTATGGATAAGTTACGGATTGAGTAATGAACCCAGCTTTGAGTTTAGCCTAGATTCTAGCTTTACCTTAGTATTGGCAGGCGTGGTTATTGGTGGAGGTTACGCACTGTGGAACCAAGCAATCATTGGCGGTAACCTAGTGTTGTTAGGCACCTTGTCTTACTTTATCCCTGTGTTATCAACACTATTTGCTGCAATTTACTTATCAGTATCGCTCACCAGCGCATTCTGGCAAGGCGTTGTGTTAGTGACATTAGGCTCATTAATGTGTTTTATTGTGACCCGAAAAACAAAGCCAGCCCAATAAAATATGTAAGCGAAAAGCTAGAGGCTGTCTGCTTTTCGCTTTAATCATTTACTTAACTGGCTAATCGCAGTCCTAACAGCACTAACATCACAATGTTTGCTATCACACTGATTAAAAAGAAGTAACTACGCGGGCTGGGGTTTTTCTCGGTGGCAATTGCGTAATACAGTGCCATATGAATTAAACGTGCAATCACATATACCCAAATACATATTGCAAATACCGAGCTGTGGTAATTCATCACAAAAGCAAATAAAACCGTTCCTATAAACAACGCGCTGTTTTCTAGGGTGTTATGAAAAGTACGATGAGCCCTAAACATAAAGCTCTCATGAGATAGCTCTTTATCTATTTTTCCTGGCACTGCACCGGGCTGTTTAGCCTTACTAAACGTCGCCACAGCCCACTGAACTAACATCATAATTAAGTATAAATAAAATGCTACAAACGCAGAATGTGCAATATCGGTCATTGTTTTTTCCTTTGTGTTGTTATTAGAGTAATAGTTACAGCAACTATTAAGCCAAATTTAAACCACTGATATGTATATAAATTATTTTATAAAATATACATTTTTTGTAATAGATTCCTGCTTTATATAAAAATTACGGTGTTTATGTAATGTATATCAAACCGCAAGCCAACATTAATACTAATTACGTATTTTATAAATTTAACTTGAGCATTTATTCTAATTATTGTTTTATAGTGTTACTAGAAACGGAACGGCGGAATTTGTATGAAAAATAAAATAACCAAATCTTTAGCTACAGCGGCATTATTGAACTTTATATCAGTACCTGCTTTTTCAGCTCAAGCTCATATTGAAAATGCAGAAAACTTGGTACAGCAAGCTCAATACAAAAACGTAGCAACTATTAAGCGTAATTTCGCAAAGCAAGTAGCGCTTAATTATTCAGTATTGAATGCTGATTTAAAACAATCAGTAAATAAATATAACTTAGTTTTAAATGCTGATCAGTTATCAACTGTAGCACGGCATACAAAGCGTAATATAAGTCAGGCAAATAGCGCCTTACAACAACTTAAAGGCTTACCAAACAATACAGGAAGCTTGTTACAAGTTCGTTTGGCAAGTGAGTCCATGCTTACTGATTGGCAACAAGGAGAAAGCCCTTTATTCGCATTTGCACCCGCTGGTGACGATAGCCAATGGAGCGAGATTGAAGCGTTCGATCAGTTTGGTGACATTCATTATCTGAGCGTTGACCAAATGCCAACCCAACCTGTTTTTATTGTGGAGTTAGATCAACAAAAAGTACAGGATGCGGGTATTGCAGTAATGAAAGGAATTTTGTCTGCTAACAAGTTCAGCAAAAACATGGTTAGCCCACAAAATCAATTAAGTAATGAGCAGCCATTACAAACTAGCGTGCTAAAAAAAATACATTTAGAGGATGATAAAGAACCTTGGATTTCAGGAAAGGCAGAAGTTTATGCCATCGTAACGGGGATTAATCCTAGCAGAGATGAACCAATATTAGATATTGTTGATTTACCTTATTTAGATCATGACCAAACCACTTACAGCCCTAATCAGGTTTTAATTCATTGGCAACGTTATCGTTGGCAAGCGGTCGATTTGCTTTTAATGGAGCAAGATGACAACACTAATTATAAAACCTTAGCAATGAAATTATTAGAAATATCAGAGCAAGTAATGGCAAGTATCCCTGATTTACAAGCACAGGGCTATACTATTATTCCTAAACTTACTAATGAATTGCTTAAAGCAATGCCTGATGAATGGTTTACCAATAATGATGATTATGTTGATGTTTTTTACACGCTATTTGAAAACAAAGACTATCAAGAATATAAAGGGGCCAGCAGTAATGCTACTATTACCTTGTCACCTTTAGAGATTAACCCTCGTCAGTAAATAGCGACTCGCCACTGTTTGGCTTGGTAACTAAACAGTGGTGAGTTAATCATTACTCCCGCAGTTTAAGCGTGATACATACAACGCCGTGATCGGTACTTAAATCGTCGCGCTCAAACTCGGGGTTAATTAAATGACGATCGTAAGTATGATAATCGCTTACTTCAAAAAAACTGTCGTCATAGCCAGAATCAAACTCACAAGACAGCAAAATATAATCAAGTACTGAACTGCTTGCGCCAAAGTAATGTGTTGCTTTTCGTAATGGTTTTAAACATCGATTATCTTTATCGGTAATACCTTGTATTGACTCATTAGCTACTTCATCAAGCTCGCAATCATCGTGTAACTTCGTAAACAACTGCCACGCATCGTTAAGACAATATTTTGCAAGGTAGGTTTTACTATCAAACGCGGGGGCAAAACGCAGTGTATTGGTTAGTAAATGGCTTAAAACGCCATCAGCTAGGTCGTTATTAAAATCTCCCATTAGTATCATAGGCTGTTGCGTGGCCTCACGACGACTTATCATTTCTATCATCAGCAATGTTGCTTCACTACCGCGCTGAATAGTTGAGCCCCAGCCACCCGCTACATTTGCTTTTAAAATTTCAATAATGTTTTTTTCAGCGGTTAGTTCTTTATTAGTTTCATCAATCTCAATTGATGGCCGTTTAGATTTAAAATGCACCACATAGCAATCGGTATTGCCGATATGCGGCAAACTTATTGTGGCTCTAAGTACTCTACGGCTAAAGGCAAAATCTTCAGTTAAACCTAAAGTACTGGCAAGCTCATAGTCGTGTTTAACGCTTGCTACTTCAACGATGGGGTATTTTGCTGCTATTGCCACAACGGGGCGTTTATAAATAAAATCATCTATTACCTGTGGCTCATCCACCACAGCAAAGTGCGCATAACCTTGCTGCTTTACTAATTCTCTAAGCGACTCAATGCTAAACACTTCCTGAAAGCCAATTACATCGGGCTGATGCTCGGTTAAATAATCAATAATCCAGCGCTGTTTTTTTGCCCATTGCTCTGCGGTATATATCCGCTCAAACTCATAATAAGCATTAGGTGGCTCAATATAATTAAACAGGTTAAATGTGGCTATTTTTAATGTTGAATTGGTTATCATCATCTCAGGGGATTGTTCTGAGTTATCAGTTAAAGGTGATGTATTACAGTCACTAATAATGGTCGCCTTTGAAAGTTTATATTGTGTGCTATTGTCAACATCATATAAGATTTTTGCTGAGTGCCAAAGCTTGATAACAACTAAAACCAATTAAATCGTTTAAAGTTTAAGCAAACGAAACCTATCCCCTTTAAATTTATATACAAGTTGGTATGCTACGCGACCTTTTTTAACATATGGTTATCAAAAAAGGCAAAGCCAAGGGGCGGCTAATGCTGCAAGGCACTTAGTATAAGTGGCAGCAATATTACAGGCATCACGTTAAACAAACGTTAGGTGTAACTTTAAATAGCAATATAAAAAGCACTATTAGGGTCAAACTATGCGATTAGGACCAGGACTACTCGTCACCGCTGCCTTCATTGGACCAGGGACTATTACCACCGCGAGCGTAGCGGGTGCAAACTTTGGTTTTGCACTAATATGGACATTACTATTTTCAGTAATTGCCACCATATTATTACAATCTATGGCGGCGCGCCTAGGCGTAGCCACTGGGCAAGACTTAGCACAAGCACTAAGAGCCCATATTGAAACTCCCCTATTTAAATCTCTCGCTATATTTTTAGTGATCAGCGCCATTGGTGTTGGCAGTGCCGCCTACGAGGCTGGTAATTTAAGCGGTGCCAGCATGGGATTAATTGAAATATTCCCTCAGGTAAATGCCCAACTTTGGACGCCACTGATTGCATTTTTAAGTGCCATACTACTTTATAGCGGTAAACACAAAGTTGTTGAAAATGCGCTTATTTTACTAGTGATTTTAATGAGCCTAGTGTTTATCTCTACGCTTGTTATGGCGGCTCCCTCGCTTAGTGATGTGTTAGCAGGCTTTATTCCTAGCATGCCAGAGGGCTCAGTCACCACAGTCTTAGCATTGGTAGGTACGACCATAGTGCCATACAACTTATTTTTGCATTCGGGTGTACTGGCTGCTCGCCACGACAGCGAAAGTGACAAACAAAAAGTAATTAAAGAAACCAATATAGATACGGGCGTGTCTATCACCTTAGGTGGCGTGATCACGCTAGCTATTTTATCAACCGCGTCAGTGGCATTTTATGGCACAGATGCAGGGCAAATTAGCGCTGCTAATATGGCGGTGCAGCTTGAACCCTTACTAGGTGATGCCGCCCATTACTTTTTTGTCTATTGGTTTATTTGCCGCAGGTTTAACCAGCGCAATAACTGCTCCCCTTGCCGGCGCTTACGCCGTATGTGGCATGTTAGGTTGGTCAAATAAAATGGATAACGTTCGCTTTAAAAGCGTTGCCATTGTTATTTTATTATTTGGTGCGGCGGTGGCCTCACTGGGTTTAGACCCTGTTGCCGTGATAATTTTTGCCCAAGCCGCTAATGGTTTACTATTGCCAATTGTAACCGCCTACCTAGTGTGGCTGGTTAACCAAAAAACAGTAATGGGTAAATACACTAACTCAGTATTGGTAAACCTACTTACTTTACCAGTGTTGGTACTTATTTTTGGCCTAAGTAGTTACAAGCTCTTTAGTTTGATTTTTTAATACTACTCTGCGATTTATGAACACACAAAAGCCGCTGTATTAATAGCGGCTTTTTACATTGCATTGCAAACCAATACTCACTTAAAAACCGTGATGCTCTGTCTTTTGCTTATTTGCCTTAATGAGTTTTGCAAATACATAACCCCCTACTGCACCTGCACATAATTGCGCATAAAACCCCCAGCCTCTTGCACCCGCAATAATAGTAATATTCATAATAGATTCAATAGCAATTAACGCTGTTGCAAACGCTACAATACCCGCAGTTACAAATAATTGTACCCCCTGATTTTTAAGCTTTTTCGCGATAAACCAAGTCACTAAAAATGCAATACTCAATGCAATGGCTATAATAGCGCCGTAAGTGGGTAGTAATCCGAGCCAATCATCAAAGGTTAAATTAACACGATCATTAAATCCTACCACTACACCTACATTAACTAATTGATTGACAACGTATTGGCTATGAAACAAGCTAGCAAGAGTGAATGTAAGAAACCAAGAAACTAAAAATGACGGGAGTATACGTGTTAAAAACTGCATGGTTATCTCAACTTAAAATGAAACTTTTTCCTTACACTAGCAAAGGCTTGCAGGGTAAACAATCTCTACGTTGTATTACGCTACTCTCGCTTTTAGTGTTTTCGTGTAACGCCAGTGCCGAGCTCCCAAAACAGCAATACACTACCAGCACATTAGCAACAGGTCTCAATTCACCTTGGAGCATGGTTAAACTCCCAAACAATACCTGGTTAATCACCGAACGTGATGGCCATGTTGTCATCATTAAAAACAACCAACAAACCCGAGTTAAACTAGATTTCGAGGGCTTGTACGTTGCAGGGCAAGGCGGTTTACTCGATATCGTGCTTTCGCCAAATTACAGTGAATCAAAAGAAATTATATTCACTTATGCTCAAGGTGAGCTTGATGCAAACAGGCTCGTTATTGCCAAAGCTAAGTTTGATGGCGAGCAATTTTCAGCACCAAAAATTATTTATAAAGTTGCCACCGATAAGGGCACACCGCAGCATTACTCTGGCCGCGCGCTTGTACTGCCCGATAATAGCTTATTATTTTCAAGTGGTGATGGCTTTGACTACCGCGAGCAAGCACAAGTTATAACCAGCCAATTAGGTAAAGTGCTACGAATTAATTTAAATGGCACTATTCCAACCGATAACCCGTTTATTAAACATGAAAACTCTAACGCGCATGCCATTTATTCACTTGGCCATCGGAACCTACAAGGTTTAGTATACGATGATGATACCAAGCAAATTATTAGTCACGAACACGGCCCCGCAGGCGGCGACGAGCTCAACTATTTAACAGCTGGCACCAATTACGGCTGGCCGGTAATCACTAACGGCGACGATTATTCACAAGCACGTATTTCCCCCTTTAGAGACTACCCCGGAATGGCTAAACCAACCGTAGATTGGACGCCTTCAATTGCGCCATCAGGCATGGCATATTATGGTTCTATGCATACAGCCTTCCCTTCACTGCAACGTCACGTGCTTATTACTACATTAGTCGATAAAAAGCTCTACAGTGTTAATTTAGCAGATGGTGAATACACCCAGTCGCATATTTTCCCAGAGGCTACAGGTAGGCTCAGAGATGTATTTGTTACTGCTGAAGGTAATGTAGCGATATTAACGGATGGCAAAGAGGCAAAGCTGATGCTGGTAACGCCAAATTAGTCATTTATTTAAAATTATGAAACTCAAAAAA
>NZ_BADW01000107.1:0-35406 GCF_000241165.1 Pseudoalteromonas sp. BSi20439 | reverse complement strand
ACCCCGCATTAAACGATTATTTATCCTCTTGCTGCTTAACGTCGCAAAGCGAGCAAGATGTAACATTTATTGATTATAAATCGGTTACTGAGCATAAATATAATGCCTTTAAATTACTTTTTGTGCAGTTTCAACAACAGGGTAGTCAAGCTCGGCAAGACGAGTTTACTGCCTTTTGTAAACAGCACAGTGATGTACTTGCTATGCTAGAAACCACAGAACCGACATTCGACTATTACCTGCAATGGCAAGCACATAGCCAACTCGCACGATGCCAACAGCATTGTATTGACCAAGGCATGGCGATTGGTTTGATTAACGACTTAGCGGTGGGTTGTGCCAAAGAGGGCAGTGAATTTAAACACCAACAGGCGTTGTTTAGCCAAGATGCGACTGTGGGAGCTCCTCCGGACCCTTGGGCTGAGAGTGGTCAAAATTGGGGGTTGCCAGCAATAAATCCTCAGCGACTTGCTGACAATAACTATCAGTTTTACCGCTCACTGATACGCACCAATATGGAGTCTGTGGGTGGATTACGCATAGATCATGTTATGGCAATTAGGCGTTTATGGTGGTGTTTTAACAATAATAATAACCAAGATGGTTGCTATGTTTACTACCCATTCGAGCATTTGTTAGCTATTTTGAAAATTGAATCTCACCTTAATCAGGCCGTCGTGATAGGTGAAGATTTAGGAGTTGTGCCGCTGGAGGTAAAAGAAGCGCTGGTGAGCAGCGGTATTTTTTCAAACAGCTTATTTTATTTTGAAAAACAACAAAATGATGAATTTGTTCATCGCGATGATCTTAGCGAACAATGCCTGCTGATGATTGCCAATCATGATGTACCACCATTTGTTGGCTGGTGGCAGCATAGCGATTTGAACCTCAAACAACAGTACCAACTGATTGATGCTGTTGAATATCAGCAACTAGTGCAGCAACGTCAACAAGAGCAGCAGCGACTTCTCGGTTTTATTAATACACAAGACACACATTCTGATATGTCATTAAGCACCGATGCTTTTGCTGTTTATAGTGCGCTGGCTTTGTGTTTAGCAAAGTCGCCGTCGCGATTATTTGCTTTACAAATTGATGACTTAGACAAGCAACGCTACCCAGTTAATATTCCTGGCACAGATAAAGAGTACCCCAATTGGCGACGGGTGTTAACACATACTTGCAAGGATATTTTTACTGATAATGCGTCACTTTTGACTGCAATACATTCAATAAGGAATGAGTAAATGGGCAGTATTAAAAATATGAAATCAGCGCCTTTGGCTGATTATGACGCACAAGTCACGGCGCTCGCCGCAGGGCGATTTAAAGACCCGTTTAGTTTTTTAGGGGCGCACAGCACACAAAGTGGCATAGAAATACGAGTGTATTTGCCAGCAGCACTGCAGGTTGAACTGTTAATTGATGGTCAAGCCGTTAGCACATTACGCTATAAACAAAGTGATTTATTTATAGCTGAGTTATCAAGCATGCCTAGCAATGTTTACCAGTGCCATGTTCGTTACGAAAACAATAATATTACTTTTTACGATGAATACAGTTTTAGTAGTACGCTTGATGAGCAAGCGATGTACCTGTTTAACGAAGGGAGTCTTGAGCATGCATATGCGCACTTAGGTGCGCAATTTATTACTCAACAGGGCGTAGACGGTGTTCGTTTTTGTGTGTGGGCACCAAATGCCGCCAGTGTCTCAGTGATTGGCGAATTTAACTTTTGGCAGGCCAATCGTCACTTCATGCGGTTTCATCCTGCCAGTGGAGTGTGGGAGTTATTTATCCCGGGGTTATGCGCCGATATGTGCTATAAATTTGCCATCACCACACTTAGTGGTGAAGTTTTAGATAAAGCCGATCCATTTGCGTTCAAAATGCAGCAAGCGCCCGGCACGGCAAGTATATTACAGTACAAGCCTGCCCCTATTAAGCTCAGTGAACAAGCGATTATAAATAGACAACAGCGCAATCATATTGATGCCGCTATTAGTATTTATGAAGTGCACTTAGGCTCATGGCAACGCGCTGAACATAATCGTTACTTAAACTACACTGAGCTGGCAGATAGGCTTGTAAGTTACGTGACTGATATGGGGTTTACTCACTTACAACTTATGCCTATTAGTGAATACCCGTTTGATGGCTCATGGGGGTATCAGCCGGTAGGCTTGTTTGCACCAACAAGTCGTTTTGGTGATTACAACAGCTTTAAATACTTAGTTGAGCAATGCCATAAAGCCAATATCGGTATTTTACTCGATTGGGTGCCAGGGCACTTTCCAAGCGACCCTCATGGGTTACATTGTTTTGATGGCACCCATTTATATGAACATGCTGATATGCGTCAAGGGTTTCACCCTGATTGGAATACCTATATTTATAATTATGATCGCCCTGAAGTTAAAAGCTTTTTAATATCGAATGCGATGTATTGGCTTAGTCAATTTGGCATAGATGGACTGCGAGTAGATGCAGTGGCGTCTATGTTGTATCTTGATTACAGCCGAAAAGAAGGGCAATGGGTGGCTAATTGCTATGGCGGCAGAGAAAATTTAGGGGCGATAGAGTGCCTTAAACAAGTGAACATGCGCAGTTATAAAAATAACCCCGGTATTATGATGGTGGCAGAAGAGTCAACGGCGTGGCCAGGGGTGACGCAAAGTGTTGAGCATAATGGTTTGGGCTTTGGTTATAAATGGAATATGGGCTGGATGAACGACAGCCTGCATTACATGCAGCAAGACCCACTATTTAGGAAATACCACCACCATAAAATGACATTTTCTATGGTGTATGCCTTTAGTGAAAATTACATTTTACCGCTCAGTCATGATGAAGTCGTTCACGGCAAAGGCTCACTACTAAACAAAATGCCTGGTGACGACTGGCAACAATTTGCTAATTTACGGGCTTATTATGCGTTTATGTGGGCGCATCCAGGAAAAAACTACTGTTTATGGGCGCCGAAATAGCACAGCGAAAAGAGTGGGATCATGACCATTCAATAGACTGGCACTTGCTTGAACACCACAGCCATCAAGGTGTTCAAGATACGGTTAAACGCCTTAATCATGTGTATCAAGCCCATCCAGCACTTTATGAGCTTGATAGTTGTGCTACTGGTTTTTCATGGATAGATAATAATAACAGTCAGCAAAGTATATTTAGCTTTATTCGTTATGCCAAAAGTGCTGACGATTTTATGGTTATTGTCGCTAATTTTACCCCTACAGCTTATCAACACTTTACTTTAGGCGTGCCTGCTAAAGGCAGCTATAAGGTGATATTTAATACTGATGAGTCATGTTTTTTTGGCTCAGGATGCAATGTCACTGATGAACCAAATCAACTTATTCATTCAATTGAACAACCAAGTCATGGCTTTGATCACAGTATTACATTACACATGGGTGGCTTAACCACGATTTATTTGCAAAAGGTGAATGATGAGTAATTGCTTTGAGGTTACCCATGGTGCACCTTTGCCACTGGGTTCGACTGTACAAAACAACGGTGTCAACTTTGCCTTATACGCTCCAAATGCAAGCCAAGCTTTTGTTTGTTTATTCGATAAAAGTGGCCATACAGAAATATTAAAAATAGCGATGAATATTAACGAAGGCGGGGTGTGGAGTATTCATGTTGCGCCACTTAGCACTGGCGCACTATATGGCTTTAGGGTTGATGGGGAATATAACCATGAAAAGGGCATGTTATTCAATGAACATAAGTTGCTGATTGACCCATATGCAAAAGACTTATTTAACGAATTTACTTGGAGCGAGCGCCATTACGGGCAAATGCCAATAGGCACTAAAAGCATGGTCAATAATGCGATAGATATGCCTAAATCTAAAGTAACGACACCGGTTGCCTATACTAATAATAAGCCGCAGCACAGCTGGGCCAATACGGTTATTTATGAGTGCCATGTAAAAGGTGCTACGTGTCGCCACCCGGATATTCCAAAAACACAGCAAGGTACGTTTTTAGGCTTAAGCCATCCACGCTTTATTGAGCATTTAAAAAGTTTAGGGGTGACCGCTATTGAACTTTTGCCTGTACATGCGTTTATAAGTGAACAGTTTTTAATTACTAAAGGCCTGCAAAATTACTGGGGCTACAATAGCATCAATTTTTTTACTCCACACAAAGACTATTTGGTTAATGACGATATAAACGAATTTAAACAGATGGTCAGCGAATTACATCGCGCCAATATTGAAGTTATTTTAGATGTTGTATACAACCATACTGCTGAGGGCGGCAGTGATGGACCGATATTGTCTTTACGTGGCTTCGATAATCTCACTTATTATCGCACTATCAATGGGCAACCCAATGTATACATAAACGATACTGGCTGTGGTAACACCTTAAATATTGACCATCCAAAAACCTTGCAACTGGTTCTAGATAGCTTGCGTTATTGGGTGGAAGTTATGGGCGTTGATGGCTTTCGATTTGATTTAGCCACCATTTTAGGGCGTTCAAGCACGGGCTTTAGTGCGTCTCATACGTTTTTACAAACCGTTGCACAAGACCCTGTGTTGAATAAAGTGAAGCTGATTAGTGAGCCTTGGGATATAGGCCCTGGTGGGTATCAGTTAGGTGCTTTTCCTGCTCCTTGGCGTGAGTGGAATGATCAATACCGTGATGTGATTAAACGCTTTTGGCAAAGTGAAAAAGGCATTATTAGTGATGTGGCTAAGCGTTTACATGGCTCGTTTGATATTTTTGAACACAGTAACCGCGGCCCGCTTAATAGTATTAATTTTATTACCAGTCATGATGGTTTTACCCTTGCCGATTTAGTCAGTTATGAGCAAAAGTATAACCAAGCGAATGGTGAAAATAATCAAGATGGCCACAGCGCTAACTACTCATTCAACTGCGGAGTTGAAGGATTTAGTAGCGACCCTGAAATAATGAGCTTGCGCCTGCAACAACAAAAAAACTTTTTACTTACCTTACTGCTTTCTAAAGGGGTGCCAATGATAGCCTCAGGCAGTGAAATGGCGCACTCTCAAGGCGGTAATAATAACGCCTATTGTCAAAATAATCGTACTAGTTGGCTTGCATGGAAAGACTCACAACTGAATCATTGTTTGATTCAGTTTATAGATGATGCATTAAAAATTAGGCGCGCGCATAGTGCGTTTAAACACAGTGTGTTTTTAGATGATATTGATGAACGTTTCACCGTTAAGTGGTTTACCGAACAAGGTAAAAAAATGGATGAAACACATTGGCATGAAGATACGCGACAATTTTTAATGTACAGCCTGCTTGATAAGCAAAATAAGCATGCGTTATTAATTATTTTAAACGCCAGTAAACAGCCTGTGGTCTGCCAATTACCACAATCGCCCATTATCGCGCCATGGACGTTAGTGTTATCAAGCGTAAATAACGCCTCATCTGTTGTTGAAGATGATGCAACCGTGAATATTTCAGCACAAAGTAGTTGGGTTTTTAGTGCCAATTTAGAAGGCGATGATTATGACTAAGCAAGACGAGCAAGTGTGTGTGGTAAAAGGCTGGCAAGAAGGCCCGGTGATTGACGAAAGTACCTTAAGTGATGATTTAACTCGTCACTTTTATTACACCTTAGGGCGTGATGTGGTGGGTGAGTCGCAGTTGTATTTGTATCATGCATTGGCGCTGACAATAAGAGATAGGCTAGTCGCACGCTGTAGAGAAACTAATCAGCAAATTAAACAACAAAAACGCCGTAAAACAGCGTACTTATCGCTAGAGTTTTTAATGGGCAGAGCGCTGGGCAATGCGGTACTCAACCTTGACTTAGAGTCGCAGGTAACCACGGCACTGCAAGCTTACTGTACTGAGCTGGAAAATGTGGAGCAAGCAGAGCATGATGCCGGCTTAGGTAATGGTGGCTTAGGGCGTTTAGCTGCTTGTTTTTTAGATAGTTGCGCGAGTTTAGCGCTGCCAGTAGTCGGGTATGGAATTCGTTATGAATACGGCATGTTTAATCAATCAATCAAAGAAGGCAACCAAATTGAGCAGCCAGATAACTGGCTACGCGAAGGTCACCCTTGGGAATTGAGCGCACCAGAGCAAGCTAAACGAGTTAAGTTCTCGGGTTATGTACAGAGTTATACCGATAAATTTGGTCGTGAACACCGCCAGTGGGTAAGTTCTCAAGATGTGCTAGCGGTTCCTTACGATGTGCCCATTCCTGGCTATAAAAATAATATTGTTAATACGCTTAGGCTTTGGAAGTCTGAAGCAACCGATGAATTTAATTTAGCCGAGTTTAATGCCGGTAGTTATTCAGAAGCGGTGGCACAAAAAAATCTCGCAGAGCAAATAACCATGGTGTTGTACCCTAACGACAGCAGTGAAAATGGTAAAGAGCTGCGTTTACGCCAGCAATACTTTTTATCATCGGCAAGCATACAAGATGTGCTTAGTCAGTGGATTGACCAATATGGGGATAATTTTACTGAGTTTGCTCAGCATCATGTTTTTCAGCTTAACGACACCCACCCAAGTATTGCTGTGGCAGAGCTGATGCGAATTTTAGTTGACGACCACGAGCTCGATTGGGATCAAGCATGGAGCATCACAACCAAAACCATGGCTTATACAAACCACACCTTATTGCCGGAGGCGTTAGAGAAGTGGTCAGTGTCGTTATTTGCTAAATTATTACCACGTATTTTAGAGATTATTTATGAGATCAATGCCCGCTTTTTAGCAGAGGTTGCAAGACATTGGCCGGGTGATGTGCAAAAACAACGAGATTTATCATTAATTGAAGAGGGCGGGGAGCCGCAAATACGCATGGCTTTTTTAGCCATTGTGGGCAGTTATTCAGTCAATGGCGTGGCCGCGCTCCACACTAAGTTATTAACCGCGGGTTTGTTTAAAGACTTTTACGCATTATGGCCTGAAAAGTTTAATAACAAAACCAATGGGGTGACACCGAGGCGTTGGCTGGCTTATTGTAATCCGAGTCTTAGTCATATCATTAGCGAGAAGATAGGAAAAGACTGGGTAGGCGATTTTGCACAAATAGCTCAATTACGCCGTTTCTATGATGATCCGCAGTTTCATGTAACGTGGCAGCAAGCAAAACGAGAAAACAAACAACGTTTAGTTGATTTAGTAAAACAAAGATGCGGCGTAGAGTTTGATATCAACATGCTATTTGATGTGCAAGTAAAACGCATTCACGAATATAAGCGCCAGTTACTCAATGTGCTCCATGTTATTCACTTATACGACCGTATTCGTCGTGGCGATACACAAGGCATGGTTCCCCGTTGTGTATTACTTGGTGGTAAAGCCGCACCAGGTTATATGATGGCGAAGAAAATTATTAAACTAATTAATAATGTTGCAGAGGTGATCAACAAAGACCCTGAAGTGTCACAGTATTTAAGGGTCGCTTTTTTACCAAATTATAATGTAACCGCCATGGAAACTATTTGCCCAGCAACAGATTTGTCAGAGCAAGTTTCAACAGCAGGCAAAGAAGCATCGGGTACCGGCAACATGAAGTTTATGATGAATGGTGCGCTCACAATAGGCACCCTAGATGGCGCAAATATTGAAATACGCGATGCAGTGGGGGCTGAAAACTTCTTTTTATTTGGCGCCCAAGCCGAGCATGTTGACGAAATTAAAGCGCATTATAACCCCTGCGAAATCATTGCCAATAACCCAGAGCTAAACAGCGTGATGCACCTACTTGAAAGTGGCCATTTTAATCTATTTGAACCAGGCTTATTTGACGATGTGATTAGCAGTATTAAGAGTAAAGACGATGCGTGGTTAACCGCACATGACTTTACCAGTTACATTGCTGCGCAGCGTGAAGTGGATAAAGCCTATGCTGATCAAACCTACTGGACTCAAATGAGTATTTTAAATACCGCGGCCAGTGGCTTATTTTCTAGTGACAGAACGATTGGTCAATATTGTGATGACATATGGCATTTAACCCCACTAGATACCACACACCAAACAGTTAAAACGAACACTGACACTAACAGCTGACACTAAACGGAGAGAGTAATATGCCCAGTTATGCAAATCGCTATATAAGTAATTTAACCAGAGACACCTATGCACTCATTCTAGCTGGAGGGCGAGGTTCTCGCCTGCATGAGCTAACAGACTGGCGTGCAAAACCAGCCGTTTATTTTGGCGGTAAGCACCGTATTATTGATTTTCCACTATCAAATTGTATTAACTCTGGTGTCAGACGAGTAGGGATTGCAACGCAATATAAATCTCACTCGCTGATACGCCATGTGAATCGTGCATGGGGACACTTTAAAAAGGAGTTAGGCGAGTCAGTTGAGATTTTACCTGCATCACAGCGTCATGGTGATGAATGGTATTGCGGTACTGCCGATGCGGTATTTCAAAATATGGATATTATTCGTCATGAACTACCTAAATATGTAATGATTTTGTCAGGCGATCATGTGTATCGTATGGATTACGGCGGTTTATTAGCAAAGCATGTAGAAAATGGTGCCGATATGACCGTATGTTGTTTAGAAGTTGCGGTTGAAGAAGCCGCAGGTACCTTTGGTGTAATGACCGTAGATCAAGAGAACCGAGTGAGAAGATTCGACGAAAAACCAGCCGAACCTACCTCTGTCCCTGGTAAACCTGGTACATGCTTAGCGTCAATGGGTAATTACGTATTCAATACTGAGTTTTTATTTGAGCAATTACAAAAAGATTCACAAACCGAAGGCTCAGGACGTGATTTTGGTCATGACATTATTCCTGCCATTATCGAAGAGCATAATGTATTTGCCTACCCTTTTAGAGATCCTGCACAAGCTGGACAGCCGTATTGGCGAGATGTAGGAACCTTAGATTCGTTTTGGGAAGCGAATATGGAACTGGTTATGCCTGAGCCTCAACTAGATTTATACGACCCTACTTGGCCAATTTGGACATACCAAGAACAGCTTCCTCCGGCTAAGTTTATTTTTGATGACGACGATCGCCGGGGTATGGCTGTTGATTCAACCGTATCCGGTGGCTGTATTATTTCAGGTTCATTAGTCAGAAAGTCATTACTGTTTTCTAATGTACATATCCGCTCATATTGTACTATTGAAGAGTCGGTGGTTTTACCCGGTGTTATTGTTAATCGCGGGTGTAAAATAAAGCGCGCTATTATTGATAGAAGCTGTGAGATCCCAGCGGGATTAGAAATTGGTTATGATCGTAAAACCGACGAAGCCAATGGCTTTAGAGTCTCTAAAAAGGGAATTGTTTTGGTGACCCGCGAGATGCTGACAAAGTTAAATCAATAATTAAATAGCAAGGTGAAAGCCTTGCTGCTAACCATAAGAGTAACTAAATGCATGTATTAATGGTTGCCGCAGAAAATGATGCGTTACCTAATGCCAAAGTCGGTGGTGTTGCCGATGTCATTCGTGATGTACCAAAAGCCTTAGCTGCGCAGAGTTTAACGGTCGATGTGGTGATCCCAGACTATGGATTTGAGTTGGGGGAGCGCTGTTTTATTGGTGAAGTAAACGTTGCGTTTAACTCAGCCTCGCACGTTTTATCTCTGTTTGAAATTCCACAGGCGCAAAAAGGGGTGAGACAAATAGTAATAAGCCATCCTTTGTTTAGCCAATCACATAGTGTGTATTGCAACGATGATGACAATCGTCCATTCGCTACTGATGCGAGTAAGTTTGCACTGTTTAATGCCGCTATTTGTGAAGCCCTTTTGCAAGGGATATTAAAACAACCAAACACGTTACATTTACACGACTGGCACAGTGCGTGTGTGGCCGTGTTACTTAAGTTTGACCCTCGCTATCGCAAACTTGCTAAGCTGCGTTTAGTATACACGGTTCACAATTTAGCCTTACAAGGTATTCGCCCTTTTAAAGGCGATGTTTCTAGCTTAGAAGCATGGTTTCCCTCATTAAGTTATGACGGGCAATTGCTTTGTGATCCTCGTTATCCCCATTGTTTTAACCCGATGCGCAGTGCCATTAACCTAGCTGATAAAGTACATGTGGTTTCACCAAGTTATAGCCAAGAAGTGCAAATAGCGAGTAATGACGCAGGCGGCTTTTTTGGTGGCGAAGGTCTTGAGCGTGATTTACAACAAGCGGCTGAGCAGGGCAAACTGATTGGGATACTTAACGGCTGTGATTACACCGCTCTGCACCCGCATCAGACAACGCTTAGCCAGCTTTTAGAGCAGATAGAAGCTACGCTCTTTAGCTGGATGGCAAAAAATGTACACTTAGACAGCAGCCACTATATTGCTCACCAACGCGTTTTACAATTTATGGCATCTGAGCAACAAGGACCTTTACTGACCAGTGTAGGGCGGCTCACCGAGCAAAAAGTATTATTGCTGTGCCAGTCACACAATGATGGTTTGACTATCGATGCGGTATGCAGGGTTATAAATCAATTTAGTGGTCGTTTGATTGTATTAGGCTCGGGTGATAGAAAACTGGAGCAATTATTTACTAGTGCAATGGCACGTAATAACAACTTATTGTTTTTAAAAGGCTATGGTCAAAGCATAGGCGATTTAATGTATCAATTAGGGGATTTATTTTTAATGCCCAGTTCTTTTGAGCCATGCGGTATTAGCCAAATGTTAGCAATGCGAGCAGGTCAGCCGTGTTTGGTCCATAGTGTGGGCGGTTTAAAAGATACGGTTGAGCATAATGTGACTGGATTTTGTTTTACTGGTGATACCTTACTGACTCAGGCAGAAGCTCTTTTGGTTAGTTTATCTGAGGCTTTGCATGTAAAACAAACTAATCCTAAGCAATGGCAAGCAATAAAAAGTAGCGCTAAAAATACCCGCTTTGGTTGGGATAGCGTTGTAACTGATTATATTACATACTTATATTAAAAAATTTATTAAAGTTCAGTGACATCCGTTCCTATTTGCGCTTTAATTACTTAGTCTGGTGGAAATAATTAAAAGTAGGTAATGTGTCTGTATTTGTGGCAAGGCAAGCAATCCTTAATCGTAATCAAAATGTAGTTGCATATGAACTACTTTTTCGCGATAGCCCAGAAAATTGCTTTCCTGGTGTATCTGATGGTCAAGCAACAGCTCGGCTTATCATGGAAAACCAGCTCAACTTAGGTACTCGACACATTACTTCGGGAAAAAAAGCGTTGATCAATATTGGTCCTGAATCGTTAAAACTCGATTTATGCGAATTTTTACCCTGCAAAGATGTAGTTATTGAATTACTCGAAACCATAGAGCCCAACGACGACACTTATGAATTATGCCGTAAACTTTTTCACAGTAACTATAAATTAGCCCTCGACGACTTTGTTTACTCTCCACAGTGGGAACGCTTCTTAAAGCTGGTTAATTTAATTAAATTTGATATTCGGCTTACGCCACTGGCTGAAATTCCGCTGGTGGTCAATAAGCTTAAAAAATACAAAAATATTAAACTGTTAGCTGAAAAAATAGAAACCGATGAAGAATATAAATTAGCGCGAAAAATGGGGTTTGATTATTTCCAAGGGTACTACTTTGCGCGTCCCGCAATGATAGAGCAAAAGGATATCCATTATAATTATGGCCTTGTCATCGCTATTTACTCAGAAGTAATGAAGCCAGATCCTGATGTTAAAGTGATCACCGGTTTATTTGAGCTTGATGCAGCATTGGCCTACAAGCTATTACGATTATTAAACAGCGGTGTATTTCCGCTGCAAAGCCAAATATCATCATTAAAACAAGCGCTGGTATACTTAGGCCAAGCCCGTTTGAAAAAGTTTGTTAGCTTAATTGTTACGGCACACACCGCGCGTGATAAACCGATAGAGCTTATGCAAATGTGTGTTATTCGCGCTCGTTTTTGTGAGTTAATAGCCAGCAAAGTCGCAAAACAAGTGCAGGGTGAGGCATTTTTAACTGGGCTGTTTTCTTTGCTTGATGCTATCTTAGATCAGCCAATGGCGTTGTTGGTTGATAAACTGCCATTCCCGGATGAAATTAAAGCTGCATTAACTGGCGAAAAAAATAACTTATATTATATTCTGGAAACAGTAAAAGCGTATGAAACAGGAAGTTGGTGGGCACTTGAGAAAGCAGTCTTATTGATTAATTTAGACAGTGCTTTTTTGCCAAAACTCTATAAACAAGCAGTAAAATGGGCCGATAGCTACAAAGATAATATTTAAAGGGATAGGGTTTGCGCAATTATAATATGGACTTTATAAGGGGCCTAGCAGTACTCGGCCTAGTATTTATTAACTGCTATTCCTTCGCAATTTTTGAACTCAATTACACGTCACTCACCACACCACCCCTTAGCGATAAGATTTTACAGACCTTAAGCCTTATATTTGTTGAAGGGCGGTTTCGCACATTATTTACGTTATTATTTGGTGCTGGTCTTTATATTCAGTTTCAGCGACAGCAATGCATCGAGCCATTAAAAAAACGCCTATATTGGCTTATTGTGTTTGGCTTAATACATGGTTTTTTACTGTGGGCGGGTGACATTTTGTTTTTATATGCAGTGTCAGCATTACTGGTATTACGCTATTTAAATTACACGGATGAAGAGCTTAAAAACAAAGCGGCCTTTTTTACTTTTATTGCTTTACTTGCCACAGCTCTGTTCATGTTAGGGCTTAATGAGGAGCCACTCTATAGAGATTCTCCCGAATTTTACCAGATATATAATAGTTATTATCAAAGTATTGGTGCTCATTTTAGCCAAAATATTACAATGAGCATTTATATGTTGCTAACAGTGCCTATTTTATTACTGTGGGCAAGTGCTGGCTTTATGCTAATTGGTATCGTTGCTTACAAATGTAATGTATTTAGTAATGGATTTAGCAGGTCGGGGCTAATTAAGTTAGTTGTGTTAAGTGTGTTACTGACTAGCTTACGATTAGTGTTAACGCCATATGAACAAGGTATTGGCTATGCGTTACAAGAGCCGGTTAATGAATTGGCTGCTTTATGCGTGGCGCTGCTTTATATTCATTTAATCGTTAAACTATGCAACAACAGCGCGCAAATAGGGGGGCTTATCCAACAGGTAGGGCGGTTAGCGTTTACTTTATACATAAGCCAAACCATTATGCAGTTATTATTGTTTAAAGTGCTTTTCCCTCAGTGGGCGCTTAGTTTTAACCGCATTGATTATTGGCTTGTCGCTATTTGCTTAGTAGTTGTACAGCTTATGTTTACTGCACTCTACTGTCGTTATTTTAAGCAAGGCCCTCTTGAATACTTATGGCGTAAATTAGCGCAAATTAAGCGCGAAAAAATAGCTTGAGTAGTTTAAACTATGCGCCTTTATATTTAAGAAGATTTGCCATATGACAGACTTAAAGCGTTTAAATAAATTTATTAGTGAAACAGGGTTTTGCTCACGCCGCGAAGCCGATAAATATATTGAGCAAGGTCGTGTTACTGTTAATGGCGAATTACCTGAAATGGGTGTTAAAGTTGCACAGGACGATGTGGTATTGGTTGATGGTAAGCCATTAAAAGAGCCACCAAAACGGGTTTACATTGCTTATAACAAACCAGTGGGTATTACCTGTACCACAGAGCGAAAAATTCAAAGCAATATTGTCAAAGCGGTTAATTACCCTGACCGTATTTTTCCTATTGGTCGTCTTGATCGCCCCTCTGAAGGGCTGATTTTTTTAACCAACGAAGGCGACATCGTTAATAAGATTTTACGTGCCGGTAATAATCATGAAAAAGAATACGTGGTTACCGTTGATAAACCACTTAACCGTCAGTTTGTGAATAAAATGGCCAATGGTATTCCTATTTTAGATACTGTGACCAAAAAATGTAAAGTGACGCAAACAGGTGCCCAGCAATTCACTATTATTTTGACTCAAGGTTTAAATCGTCAAATTCGTCGTATGTGTGAATATTTAGGTTACGAGGTAGTCACACTTAAACGTGTTCGCATTATGAATGTCACTCTCAAAGGGTTAAAAGTAGGGCAATGGCGGCATTTAAGTGACGCAGAAATGGCGGTAATTAACGACTCGATTGCTGATTCTGGCAAAACGCAAGAACACTCACTTTATGATGATGCTGAACAGAGCAATTACACTGAACAAGCTAAAAAGAGTCATGCTAAACCTGCTCACAAACATGATTTTCAGGGCGGGAATCCACGTCGTGAAAATAATGACGAGCAACAAAAGCACGCTAAAAAAAGTAGCCGAAATACCCCTTATCAAAAGCGTTCAACCACGTATGTAGGAAAATCAAATACTCACAAAGCAAATCCTGCCACAGGAAATAAAACCCGCAGCAGTGGAACATTAAGCTTAAAAAAGTAAGCTTAATTGTTTTGTATTAATAATAAAAACGCAGCCTTGGCTGCGTTTTTTGTTAGCCTACTGTTTAGGGTAATCAATCCTAAATACCACAGTGTATAAAACCGGTACCACAATCAGAGTCAGTATGGTGGCAAAGCCTAAACCAAACATAATGGTGACCGCCATTGATTGGAAGAATACGTCAAATAATAATGGGATCATGCCAAGTATTGTGGTTATAGCGGCCATGGCAACAGGGCGCACACGGCTTACGCCTGAGTCAAACACTGCTTGATAGGGAGATTTACCCTCGCTGAGCTCTAAGTTTATTTGATCGACTAAAACAATGCCGTTTTTAATCAACATACCACTCAAACTTAATAAACCAAGTAGTGCCATAAAGCTAAAGGGGGCATTCATCACCAATAAACCTGCACTAACACCAATAATAGCCAGTGGCACGGTGGCCCAAATAACTAAGGGCTTTTTCACTGAGTTAAACAGTAATACGGTAACCGCAAACATCGCTAAATAGCCCAGTGGTAACGAACCAAAAATAGCCTTTTTGGCTTTACTTGATGATTCGAACTCGCCACCCCATTGCATTTCATAGCCACGCGGTAAATCAATTGCTTCGACTTCAGCACGAACTCGAGCAAATAATTTAGCAGGTGTTTCATCTCCAAGTACATCATGATCCGCCATAACAGTAATAGTACGCTTGCGGTCGCGACGCATAATTAAGCTGTCTTCCCACTCAACAATAAATTCATCAACCACTTGAGTAACCGGTACAAACACCCCTAAAACAGGGCTATAAATTTGTAAATCGTGAACACTGTCTACGTTTAAGCGCTCGCTAGCCGGTGAGCGGGCAATAATTGGTAACAGTTGCGTACCATCACGATAAACACCCACTTGTTTACCTGATAAGCTAGTCAGCAGTACTTGGTCGAGGTCAAACTTGGTGATCCCTAACCGGCGGGCTTTTTGTTCGTTAAATTGTGGGCGAATCATTTTGGTTCTTGCCCGCCAGTCATCGCGAATATTAAACGCACCCTCATCTTTGGCGATTATCTCTTTAGCTTGAGATGATAGCTGTCTTAATATGATTGGATCGGGGCCAGAAAAGCGCGCTTCTATTTTAGCATCGGTTGATGGGCCAATTTCCATCGGTTTGACTTTCAACTTTGCTGAAAGTGGATGCTGCTGTGCGTAATCGCGCACCTTTCGCATTACTTTAGCGACCGCTTCACGATTGGTTACACGAATAATTAACTGCCCATAAGCAGGGTAGGATTTTTCTGGTGCATAAGTCAGCATAAAGCGCGGCGCACCTTGGCCAACCGTACTGGTAATTTCTGTAACCAGTTCATTTTGTTGTAAATAGGCTTCGAGCTGTTTTATGCCCTCAAGAGTGGCGCGAATATCAGCGCCTTGATCTTGCCAGTAATCGACATAAAACATCGGTGTGTTCGAGGCTGGAAAAAATGATTGTTTTACCGAGCCAAAACCAACAACGGCAGAGCATAAAAGTGCGAGCATAAGGATCAAGGTAGTTTTTCTAAAACGCATGGCTAAATTTAAGGTTGCTTTGTAGCCATTGAAAATAATACCTTGATACGGGTCCTCATGCTGTTGGTTCTGCTCGTGTTTAAATTCAGTTTCTTTAAACATTAAGTGAGCAAAAAATGGCGTGAGGGTAATTGCGGTGATCCAGCTCAACAACAGCGATATAAATAACACCCAAAATAGACTACCGGCAAATTCACCACTGGCATCTGAGCTTAAACCAATAGGTGCAAAAGCAGTAATTGCTATTACTGTTGCGCCAAGTAATGGCCACTTCGTTTGATCTACGATATTAACCGCTGCTTTAAGCTTTGTTTGTCCGCGCTTTAAGTTGATCAAGATGCCTTCAGTGACAACAATAGCATTATCAACCAACATCCCTAATGCGATTATTAGCGCGCCCAGAGAAATACGTTGCAGGTCAATTGCAAACAGCTTCATAAATATGAAGGTGCCTAATACAGTCAGTAATAAAATACCGCCAATGAGAACGCCACTTTTTAAGCCCATAAAAATAAGCAGTACCACAATGACTATTGCAATGGCCTCTATTAAGCTAACAATAAAACCATCTACAGACTGCTCTACTTCTTTTGGCTGGTTATACACCGAGCTTATATCAATGCCATGAGGGCGTTGGTATTCAAGAGATGCTAAATGCTCATCTATGTGTTTACCCACATCAACAACATTCACTCCAGACATAAACGAAACACCAATCAGCAGTGCTTGCTGTTGATTATAGTGAATGACATTAGTGGGCACTTCTGCGTATTCACGATAAACCTGTGCAACATCGCCCAAATAAATGAGTTCGCTGGCACCTGGTTTTGAAATTAATAAAGTTTCCAGCTCTGTTACATCTTTAAATTCACCGGTAGGATGCAGGCGGATAGACTCATCACCGACACGAATACGTCCAGCGTTAGATACCGTATTTTGTGATTGCAGCAAGTCATAAATATGACCTGGGGCAATACCGAGCTGTGCCAGCTTTTGGGTTGATACCTCAACCATAACCTGTGGTTGCTGTTGCCCTGCGATAGCGACTTTGCTGACGCCTTTGACTAAAACCAGCTCTCGTTTTAAATAATCAACGTAGTCTTTTAATTCATCATATGAATAACCATCGCCAGTCACCGCAAACATCACGCCATAAACATCAGCAAAATCATCAATTACATTACTGGGATAAACACCACTTGGTAGTGAGGGACTGAGGTCGTTAATTTTACGACGCATTTCATCCCATATTTGTCTTAGCTCTTGTTTACGATAGCTGCTTTTCATCTCTACGGTAATTTGCGATTTACCGTTGGATGAAATGGAGGTGACATAATCAACATAGGGGAGCTGCTGAATGGCATTTTCAATTGGAAATGTCACTTCTTCTTCTACTTGCTGCGGGGATGCTCCCGGGTATAGAGTGATCACCATGGCTTTTTTTAAAGTAAATTCAGGGTCTTCTAGTTGTCCTAAATCAAAATAGGAAACACTGCCGCCAATCAATAGCAACAACGTAAACATCCAGCTAATGACCTTTTTCTCGATGGATAGTTGCGCAAAGCCCATAATTATAAGCCTCGCTCTTTATTCCAAGGGCGAACAGACATGCCTTCTTGTAAAGAGTGAACACCAGCAGACACAATTTGTTGGCCTTCTTTTACGCCACTGAGTACTTCAATGGTGTCGTGGTGTAATTGCCCCACGTTCACGGCTTGTTTATGCACTGTGCTGGTTTGTTGATTAAAAACCCATACATAGGCGTTATCGCTAAGGCTTTTGTTAGGATCTGAAAATACCGACTCAATGGGTAAAATGGTGTAAGGCGTTTGTGAGCGGGTTACTTTGCTTAAATCTATGACTACTTGCCCCGACATACCCGCAAGCAAATTAAAATCTTTTGGTACCGGTAATGAAAATACGACTTTGTAGGTGAGTGTTGCAGGATCAGCTTGAGTATCCCATTCTTTTAGTGTCAGTTTATATTGCTTGTCGTGATAGCCATCAAATTCAACCATAGGTTGATATTGGGTATCTTTTTGAATACGCGCCACAATTTTTTCCGGAACCTGTATTTCTACATCCATAAAGTCGCGGGTTTCTAAACGCAGAACATTCTGTTTAGCCTGAATACTCTCAAAGTTTTTTACAAACACTTTAGCCACAATGCCTGCAAACGGTGCACGTAGTTCGCTATATTCTAAGTTTGTTTCTGCAATTTTAAAGGCTGATTCGGCGACTTGCTCATTAGCAACTGCTTGGTCAAGCTCTGATTGACTGGTGATATTTTTTTCAAACAGCTGCTTTATTCGTTTCAGCTGCGACTTAGCTAGCTCATATCGTGCTTTACGCTCGTTATATTGCAATTGAAAATCTTCAGGGTCTAATTTAGCCAATAGTTGCCCTTTTTCAACTTGTTCACCAGCTAGAACAGGAAACTCAATCAGTTCACCATTGACCCTAAAAGCAAGATAAGAGCCTTGGTTTGCAACCACCTCTGCAGGAAAGCTCCGAATGTTTGTTTGCGAATCATGGCCAATACTAAATAATTTAACGGGGCGAATAGGCGCTTCTTTAACTACTTTTTCGGGCTCCGAGCAACCTATTAAACTTAGTAATGTCGCAGATAGTAAACATAAGCGAAACAGTGGCATGATATCTCCATGATAAAAAAAGGCTAAATAAGTCAGTGCAGCATACGCTGCAAACATATAAAATAAAATTCATTAAATTTTAGAAACTCAATAAGTTTTACTTATGATGTGTTGTGTGGCCAATGAAACTTAATCAATTACAAATATTAGATGCTATTGTACAAAGCGCGAGTTTGAGTGGAGCGGCATTAAAGCTACATAAAACGCAACCGGCGTTAACATTGGCGATTAAAAACTTAGAGTCTAAGTTAGGCTTTGACCTTCTGGATCGTTCTAAATACCGTTTACAACTCACCGAAAAAGGGCGTATTTTTCACCGAGAGGCTAAACATTTGTTAACCGCTAACGATCAGCTTACTCAGCTCGCAACAGAGCTGGCATTAGGCAATGAAGCGCAATATAGAGTCTGCTACGAGCAAATTTGTCATATGCAAAGTTATAACGAGATCATAAGTAATACTTTTAAGCATTTTTCGAGTACCGAATTTCGTTTAACCAGTGGTAAGCGGTTTGTGTCTTTAGAACAAGTGAATACCGGTCAAGCCGAGCTTGGAATTGGGCCATGGTTTGATTTATTTCATGCTACGGGTGATTTGGAAAGTTTACCTATAGGTAAATTAGATATTGGTATCGTGGGTGCTAAAGGGGTTTTACCTAAGCAGCTTAGCTATGATGAATTACAGCTTTATCCGTGTTTGGCGATGTTTGAAAGTGGCTTGAGTATCGACAGTGACAGGCTTTCTTATTCGAAAGGGGCTGCGGTAATGAAAATAGATGACATATCTACCTTAAAGTCGTTTTTACTTTCAGGAGCGGGTTGGGCAATGATGAGTTTAGGCCATTGTAAAAAAGAAATTGCCGCTGGCTCATTACAGCAAATCATTGTAACCGACAGAGAGCATCAATTTAGCGCACAAATTAGAGCTTTTCGTCAACATGCTATGCACCATGGGCCTGTTGCGCGCAAAATTTGGCAACAATTTGAATTACTCAGCCAGGAGTACTTAAACAAGAATGGACGTTAATAAAGAAACGGTTATTTACACTATTATAGCCAGTATACCTAAAGGCTGTGTTGTCAGTTATGGCCAAGTAGCGGCGCTTGCGGGGTATCCTAATAATGCTAGGTTGGTAGGTCGTTTATTAAAAGAGATGGCAAAAGATTCGACGATCCCTTGGCATAGAGTGGTTAACAGCCAAGGTAAAATAGCGTTTGTACAGGGCAGTGCGCAGTATCAAACGCAACGAGAAAAGCTACTTTCTGAGGGCGTTACTTTTAACAATCAACGAATTAATATGGCAAAACACCGCTGGCAATAAACTAATTATCCATTTTATGTAAGTCAGTTAAAGCCCAAATTTCATCAGCAGTCCATTCGTTTAACCAAATAGGAATATCCTCAGCTTTCATGGGTTTGGCAATGCCATAACCTTGTGCTAAATGACAGCCAAGAAGCATAAGAGTTGCTGCATGCTCAGGCGTTTCTACCCCCTCAGCAATTACCTTGCGTTTAAATGATTTAGCCAGTGCAATAACGCCTTTTACTATTGCTAAGTCGTCAGAATCTTCCAGCATATCTCTAATGAAGCTTTGATCTATCTTTATTAAGCTTGCAGGTAAACGTCTTAAGTATGTGAGTGAGGAGTAACCGGTACCAAAATCATCCAACGAAAAATCAACCCCTAACGCTTTACAATCTTGCATAGTTTTAGATACATGGGTCACATCGCTCAGTGCACTGGTTTCTAGCACTTCTAGCTCTAAATTGGTTGCATTCACTTGTGGGTGCGCCAATAGTAATTCAGTTAACTTTGAAGTAAATTCAGGTTGTTGTAATTGTACTGCAGCAACATTAACACTCACTTTTATAGTTAAACTTGGCGTTAATGATTGCCATTGATTAATTTGAGTCAAGGCGGTATCAATAACCCACTCGCCAACGTCTATCATTAGTTGATTGTTTTCAATGGCTGGTAAAAACTCGATAGGGCTTAGTAAGCCACGCTCGGGATGTTGCAAGCGTATTAACGCCTCTACGCCAATCATATCGCCGGTTCGCATATCAACCTTAGGTTGATAATAAAGTACAAACCAATTGTTAGCTAAGGCCTCACGAATAAGCGTTATGCCTTTTTGCTGTGTCTTAACGGTATCACCTTGGCTAGTATCAAATAAGTGATAGCGGTTTTTGCCCATTTGTTTAGCTATATACATGGCTTGATCTGCATGGCGCATTAGTTGATCGGCATCAAAATTATCTTCAGGGTATACGGTCACCCCAATACTTGCAGAAACATTTAAGACAATGTCATTCACTGTCACCGGTTTAGCTGCTGCAGCTAATAGCCGCTCGAGCACAGGAACACAATCGGCAATTGATTCTAGATTAGTTAATACGCCAACAAATTCATCGCCACCAATACGGGCTAAGCTATCACCTTCACGCAGTGCATCTTTTAAACGGATAGAAATTGCAACAAGTAACTTATCGCCAATATCATGGCCATGTGAGTCATTTACTTGTTTAAATCCATCTAAATCTAGAAACACCACAGCCAATGAATTGTTATGACGACGGCATTGCAACATAGTTTGGCTAAGCCTATCGGCAAGCAGCACACGGTTTGGCAAGTTAGTTAATAAATCATAATGAGCAATCCGGCTAAGTTGCTCTTGTTGGCGTTTAGCTTGGGTTATATCGGTAAATATCCCTAAATAAAAGGTAACGTCGTTATCATCTGTTAACACAGAAATAGTGAGTAGCTCTGCATATAATTCGCCATTTTTTTTGCAATTCCAAATCTCCCCTTGCCAATGGCCAAACTTATTTAATTGTAGCCACATATCCTTATAGAAAGAGTCTGATTGTTTACCTGAGTTTAAAAATGCAGGGGTGCGACCAATGACCTCTTCATGGCTATAACCAGTTATCCGACAAAAAGCAGGGTTAACATCAACAATATGACGATTTACATCGGTAATGATAATGCCTTCATGGGTATCTCTAAATACGCGTGAGGATAAGTGCAGCTTTTCTTCAATTAACTTTCTCTCAGTAATATCGATTGATACACCCAACATAGTGACTGCACTACCTTGATTATCTCTTACGAGTGTTCCTTTGGTATTAAACCAACGAATTTTGCCACGTTTATTAACAATACGATGATCAACATTATATTCCTTTGCATCGTCAATGCACTGTTCTATATTTTTTATGATATCGGCACGATCATCAGGGTAAATAATGGCCAGGTATTCATTTTTAGTCATTTCTAGTTGTTTAACATTGCCGTTTATTAATCTAATACCATGTTCAGAAAAACGGATTATATTGGTTTTTATATCCCATTCCCAAGTCGCAATCCCACCTACTTTTTGACTCAGAAGAAGCCGTCTTTCGGTATCGGTAAGTGCTTTAATATTATTTTGTAGTGCATGAGTACGTTGCGTTACTTTTTTTCTAGTTTTAGGTGACTGGCTCTTAAGCGAGTCACTAAATAAGCAGTGACTGTGGTTAAAAAGATGAACAGGGTTGCAATGGCAACACCAAATAACAGCATGCTACTATCTTTCCAGCCATTGATAGGATAAGTTTTAAATACCCAAACCCCATTTGGTACTTGTATATTAAAGTCGACAGTATTTTTTATTTTTTGTTTTTTTGAGGTAACAATAATTTGCACATCATTTGTATCGGGCATGACTTTTGAAAGCTCATAGCCAATACCTGCCTGTGGCAGTTGTGCTAAGTTAACGCTTTGGAGAATATCAGGAAAGCGTATAAGCGCAGTAGCAAACCCCCAAAACTTATTACCGTCTTGAGTGTCAAGATAGACAGGTAACCTAGCAGCAGCCCCCATTCCTCCTTGAAATAACTCAAACGGCCCTGCAAGGGTTAATTTCCCGGTTTTTTTGGCCAAAAAGGCCTCTTGAGTTCGCAGTGGATTTTCTAATACATTATTTCCTATGGCGCTTTCATTGCCTTTGAGTGGCACTACGTGTGTAAGGATACCGTTTTTGTGAAGCTGTAAAGCTGCAAGGCCAGGGTAGAGCGCTAACATTTCAGATGCAAGCTCTTCAAAGCCTTCTGTTTTACCATTTTGAGTACGAATTAAGGCCGCAATTGGGTAGGCGGCAGAAAGCGCTTGATTTAGGTTATTTCTAATGTGGTTTACGTAACTACCTGAAACCTCTCTAATAGAGATTTGCTTCTGCTGATAAATGTATTGATCAAGTAAGTAAATTGAATACACAGCGGCAAGCGTTGACATTAAAAAAGTGATCAACACCAGTCTTGCATAGATAAACAAGCTTAATATTTGTGGGCGTGTTTTAGATAATGACAATATTAATAACACCTAGCGTTGTTTGATACCAACCCGCAATAATACTTAATTAAGCGAGTTGGTATGAGCCGCGTCCATTTAAATCAATGGCGTTTTCAGTTCCTAGAAACAGTATAGCAAACAGGTTTTAGATCATGAGATAGATTTTGTTATACTTTGTCATTAATAAGTACATTTGCAGGGTATTAGTTAAAAACGCAGGTAATGAGGGGATATTTAAAAAGACTATGTGTATTGTTGCTTAATACACATAGCGGGTAATGGCAATATAATGGCTAACACATCCACCAATAACAAAGAGGTGCCAAATAGCATGGCTATATTGAGTACTTTTAGCACTATAAAAAATAGTACCTACACTATAAAATAAGCCGCCAGCTAATAGCCAATAAAGTGCATTGATAGGCACGTTTAAATAAAGCGGATACACAATGGCTAATGCAAACCATCCCATTAATAAATAAGTAGCCAGTGATACTTTCTTATTGCCATTTTTAACCAATAGCTTATAAGCGATGCCTGCAAACGCTACTGTCCAAATAAAGGCTAAGGTAGCCCAAGACCAGAGCCCAGATAACGACAGCAACAAAAAGGGCGTGTAGGTGCCTGCAATCAATAAATAGATGGCGCAATGATCACATTTTTTGTAAAACGCTCTCAACCTAGGGCGCACACTGGCGTGATAAAGCGTTGAAGATAAAAATAAAATAAATAAGCTACTGCCATATATCAAAGTACTTGCATAACTTTTAACACTGTTAGTTTGTTTAACTAAATCCCAAAAAACAAAAGCAGCAAATACAATACCTAAAGCATGACTAATAACATTTAACAGCTCTTCTTTTTTTAGAATAGGGGGCTTCAACAGACATAACAGATCCTACCACTTAACTAGATTGTTTTCAGTGTACACGTGTACGCTAGAATTTTCAATTGAGAAATAACTTCCCTTAATTTACTGAGCATTAACAAACACACTATTATTTGGTTTTATTTTTTAAATTGTTGGTCAAATTTACTAATTTAGATTTTAAGCTTTTCATTTTTATTATTTTATTTAATTTAAAAACAATAACTTAACTATTTTTTCTTTATGGCATAGCCCTTGATAGTAACTAAGTGTACTAACCAATAAACAAACAAGGAATATCATTATGAAAACTTCAATCAACATGACAATCGCTAGCTTACTTGTATTAGGCTCAACTCAGGTTAACGCGACAGAAGTCGATTTAAATATTACAGATATGCTAACTAAAACAGTGTCTACTTATGTATCACAAGCAAGCAATGAGCTTGAAAAGTCCGTTAAGGAAGCCGTTTCTTTTGATGCGCAGCTCATCCTTGATGGCTTACTTGAAACTAATCCTGTAGTTAATAATAACAACATGGATGAAAAACAACGTGTAGTAAAAGCACAACCAAAGCAGTAAAAAAAGGGAATAAAGTAATGAACAGTGAGTTCGAACTATTAGCCATTATGTTGGCGCCTGTGGCAAGTATACTAAGTGTTTATTACTTGGTTTACATGATAAAAAATGTGGGAACGAGGTTAAATTAGTAGATGCATTTACCCTGTAAAGCAATCGATGTAACTAAAGCTGATCGACTTGAATAAAGCGCACGTAAATAAAGGCAGAGTGTTTGAAAGAAGTAGACTTTATGAAACGTGCGATTTTCCCATTACCTATATTTATACTACCTGAAGGCTATACGCGATTACGCATATTTGAGCCTCGTTATTTAACGATGGTAAAAAACGCATTAAAAACCAGTAGCGGTTTTGTTTTATGTACGTTTGAGCATGACACCCCTTTGAACATAAGTGCCCAAGGTTGCTTAATGGATGTGATTGACTTTGATCAAGACGAAAGCGGTATGCTATTGATTGATGTTTTTGCATCGAAAAGTGTACAAATAGATAACGTGTATCAAGATGAGCAGGAACTTCGCCACGGTGATGTATCCGCTTGCAACACACCGTATTGGTATAACAAAGATAACCACGAAATTGGTCAGCACCACCTTTTACAAGTGGCACTGGAAGAAGTCTTTGCAAATAACCCCGATTTGCAATCGCTGTACAAAACTACCAAGTTTAATCAGCTCACGTGGATTGTTGCACGATGGCTTGAATTACTCCCCATTTCTATAGAGAAAAAACAACAACTTGCATTTGAGACTAACTTTGATAACTTGCTCAGTTTCCTCCATACTGTGATTAATAACGAATTTGCCTAAAATAATTATGATCCGCTTATAATCTTTGCTCGTAATGGTATCTACTAAAGCAATAACGGGACATTTTACTATGGTAAGTCAACAACAATCACTACGTTGTGAACCTAACACAGGTAAGTACGCTGCCATGCCAGAAACGCCAAGTACGGAACTCAGGGAAGCATTAGTTAATGTTGCTCAATCTCGCGATAAAAAATCATTCGCGTACTTGTTTGAGTATTTCGCACCAAAAATCAAACGCTTTGGCATAAAGCAGTTTGGTGTTGAAGCCCAAGCAATGGAATTAGTGCAAGAAACACTTACGTCAGTGTGGCGTAAAGCCCACCTGTATAATAGCGACAAGGGTGCGGCTACTACATGGGTTTACACAGTAATGCGTAATGCTTCTTTTGATATGCTTCGTAAAATGAAAAGTAACAAAGAAGAAAACATAAGCGAAGATATCTGGCCGTTATTGAACGAATCTGAAGATACAAACCACGAGTATAGTGACCACCTTGAAGATCAACAAATAAAGCGTTACCTAGATAAATTGCCACAAGCGCAAAGAGAAGTGGTACGCGGTGTTTATTTTCAAGATATGTCGCAAGAGCAGCTTGCTCAACAATTAAACATTCCAGTAGGCACGGTAAAATCACGATTACGTTTAGCCTTGCAGAAATTACGTAATGAAATGGGAGATCAGCATGATTAAACATCACCCGAGTGAAACACTACTGACACAATACTGTGCAGCAACACTTCCAGCATCACTTAGCCTTGCAGTATCAATACATGTTGATATGTGCCCTTTGTGCCAAGCAAAAGTTGAAAAACTTGAGGCAAGTAATGCGCATGCAGTTTTTAGTGACAATATGGATGTGACAACTGTTGAACAAACAGACGATATAATTGAATCAAGTTTACTTGATATGATCACTGCCGATGACTCGATTGATGAAGTATATTCTGTTGAACCGGTTAGTATTAGCGTCAACGAACATAACTACATCTTACCGAGGGCTCTTACACGTATTTCGCATGGCAAATTTACTCAAGTGGGTAAGCTTGCGCGTTCTCGTATAGCGCTTGATGATGGTCATTTACGTTCAAGTTTGTTACATATAGATGCTGGTGGAGAAATTCCAGAGCATACGCATACTGGATTTGAGGTTACCCTACTTCTTGATGGTGAATTTACAGACGAAGAGGGTAGTTATGTGCCTGGTGATTTTATTTGGCAAGATGGCCGTCACCAACATACTCCCCTAACAAAAGAGGGATGTTTGTGCTTTACTGTTGTTAGTAGTGCGCTACATTTCAATAAAGGACTTAGCAAGTTACTTAATCCAATTGGTGGCTTGATCTATTAAGAGAATATATGCAAACAGATACAATAAAAATAGGCATTAGTGCCTGCTTAGCAGGCGAAAAGGTTAGATTTGACAGTGGTCATAAAAAATCCAATTTTTGTATGGAAGAGCTGGCCAAGCATGTTGAATATAAAATGTATTGTCCTGAGGTTGCTGTAGGTTTACCCATACCTCGCCCGACAATTCGTCAAGTAAGAACTGCTGATACTATTAAAGTGTGTCGACCAGATGGAACCGGTGATGTTGGCCCTCAACTGACAGAATATGGTAAAAAAATAGCCACAGAACAAGCAGGCCATCTTAGCGGGTTCGTTTTTTGTGCAAAGAGTCCAAGCTGTGGCATGGAGCGGGTAAAAATCTACAATGAAGCAGGAACCGGTAATACCTCTGAAGGCGTTGGTTTCTTTGCTGAACAAATTATGAAACATAATCCTTTATTACCTTGTGAAGAAAATGGACGTTTAAATGACGTTCATTTGCGCGAGAACTTTGTAATGCGTGTTTATACATTACATAACTGGCAACAGTTAGTGAAAGAGCCCGTTACTGTTCATCGATTGACCCAGTTCCATGCTCAATACAAATATTTGTTAATGGCTCATAATTATCAAGCGTATCGTGATTTAGGCAATCTACTCGGAACGTTTGTTGGTGACGATGTTAATGCTTTGGCCGACGAGTACATTCTGGGTTTAATGACAGCGCTTAAACGACCTGCTTCAAGAAAAAATAATTCAAATACGCTAATGCATTTGCAAGGTTACTTCAAAAAAGATTTATCAAAAATCGAAAAGGAAGAAATGCGAGATGCAATTGATGAGTATCGCCAAGGGTTGGTGCCGCTTTATGTACCACTGACTTTGCTTAAACACCATTTAAAGGTTCATCCAAATGAGTATTTAAGCAAGCAAATTTACTTTAACCCTTATCCTAATGAACTTAAGTTACGTTACGGTTTGTAATGAAAACACTATTTTGGTTTAGGCGCGATTTGCGCCTTTTTTCTAACGAAGCGCTTATTGAAGCGTTAAATAATGGTGCTAAACACGCCATTTTTTTTGTGTGCGAAAAACAATGGGCAGAGCATAATACCGCAGCCATTCAAATTGACTTACTTAAACGCAGAGTGAGTTATATTCGCGAAAAACTTGCCAAATACGGCGTTAATTTACATGTAATAAACGCTCCTTTTTTTGCCGATTGCCAAACTAAACTTCTCGATTTTTGTCAGCAGCATGAGATTAAACATATTATAGCCAATACTGAGTACGAGCTTAATGAGTTTAATAGGGACAAAGCGATTCGAGAACAGTGCGACCAACAGCAAATAACGTTTACTTTATACGAGGGTGAAATAATTGCTCCCGTAGGCACTGTGCGTACTCAAAATAATGAAATGTATAAAGTATTTACACCGTTCAAACGTGCGTGGTTAAAGCAGTATCAAGATACACATTTTAGTTTATTGCAGTGGCCGTTATCTGAAGAGCCGATAGAAATCGAACCATGTGAGTTACTAAGTGGTGATGAAAGCTCAAAAAAATGGCCTGTTGACGATGAGACCTTATCAACCGTAGTTGATAATTTTATTCACGATAAATTAGCAAGTTATGATGATGTACGTGACATACCAAGCGTAAAAGGGACCTCGGGTTTAAGCCCCTACTTAGCCCTCGGGGTTGTTAGTAGTAAGCAATTAATGGTTAATATACAACAACATTATCCCGATATACTCACTACTTCTAAAAGTAAAACATTTACCTGGGTTAACGAACTCATTTGGCGTGAATTTTATAAACATTTAATTGCCGAATTTCCTAAATTATCACGCGGTGCTAACTTTAACGAAAAGTACGATAGTGTGTGTTGGCGTGACAGTGACGCTGAGTTTAAGCAATGGTGCGAAGGTCGCACGGGTTATCCGCTTGTTGATGCAGCTATGCAACAGCTTTTGCAAACAGGCTGGATGCATAATCGTTTGAGAATGGTGGTTGCAAGTTTTTTAACTAAACATCTACTGATTGATTGGCGTAAAGGCGAGCAGTTTTTTATGCAGCATCTTATTGATGGCGATTTAGCCTCAAACAATGGCGGCTGGCAATGGGCTGCAAGTACCGGATGTGACGCTCAACCTTACTTTAGAGTATTCAATCCTATCACCCAAAGTGAACGCTTTGATCCAAGTGGTGATTTTATTCGTAAATATCTGCCTGAATTAGAAAAAGTGCCAGATAAACACATTCATTTCCCACATACTTACTTAGCAGCAACGGGGCAAAATGAACACTGTTACTGGCCGGCAATTGTTGATCATAAAGCGGCACGAGCGAGGGCTTTAGCTGCATTTAAGGTGTGATATGGATAACCAATTATCAGTCGATAAATTTGTAGAAATATACCAAAAGCTTGATAAAGATAACCTAGACTTATTAACTGAAATTTACGCTCAAAACATTCACTTTATAGATCCGCTGCATGAGATTAATGGCCTTGAAGATTTAAGACATTATTTTTGTGGTTTATATAGTAATGTTAAGCATTGTCGATTTGACATAACCGATTCATTTACCAACGATAATAATGCATTTGTATACTGGACAATGCATTATTCTCACCCAAAACTTAATGCAGGTAATACAATTTCAGTGCAAGGGCACAGTAAACTCGTTTTCGAAGGTGAAAAAATTATTAATCACCGAGATTACTTTAACGCTGGAGAGCTTTTGTATAAGCATATTCCATTACTGGGCAACATTATTAATTTTATTGATAAAAGGGCTGGTTAATTATGATTACGCTTATTACAGGTGCAACATCAGGTATAGGTGAACAACTTGCAATAAAGTATGCTGAGCAGGGCGACACAGTCATTGCGTGTGGACGAAATACGCAAAAGCTCGCTGAACTTGCAAAACATAACAACATAGAAACCTGCCAATTTGATGCAACTAACTTGCAAGATATTAAAGCTGCGAGCCTAGGTTACCCACAATTTGACCGTGTTATTCTTAACGCTGGTAATTGCGAGTATGTTGATGATGCTCGTAATTTTGATAGTGCCCTTTTTGAGCGTGTTATCAATGTTAACTTACTCTCTATGGGTTATTGCTTAGAAGCACTACTACCTAAAATAACATCAGGCGGCCAGTTAGTGATGGTTAGTTCGAGTGTTACTTACTTACCTTTACCTCGGTCAGAAGCTTATGGCGCATCAAAGGCGGGCGTGAGTTATTTAGCTAAAACCTTGGCAGTGGATTTAAATGATGTTGATGTAACACTAGTCCATCCTGGTTTTGTAAAAACCCCGCTTACTGATAAAAATGATTTTCCTATGCCTATGGCTGTTAGCGCTGAAAAAGCGGCTGATTACATTATAAAAGGCGTTAAAAAGCGTCGTAAAGAAGTTCATTTTCCGTATCGTTTCACACTTATATTAAAAGCATTGCGAATATTGCCACTTTCGCTTTGGCTTAAAATTGCAAAAGGATTAACCCGTTGAAAAAAATAGCAATAATTGGGACTGGCGTATCAGGTTTAACCTGCGGACACCTATTGCACAAGCATTATGATGTCGCTCTATTTGAAAAGAATGATTATATTGGTGGCCACACTGCCACGGTAGATGTAAATCACAGTGGTATCAACTATGCGGTTGATACCGGTTTTATTGTATTTAACGATAGAACATATCCTTACTTTGAAAAGCTGCTTGAGCGCATCGGTGTAAAACGTAAACCAACACAAATGAGCTTTAGCGTTCACAACGAAGCTACGGGCTTTGAGTACAATGGGCATACATTTACAAGTTTGTTTGCTCAGCGTAGAAACATAGTTAGACCTAAGTTTTGGCGTTTGTTATACGATATCGTGCGTTTTAACAAACTGTGTAAGGCTTTGTATGAAAAAGGCCAATACACTGAGCAATCACTCGGTGAGTTGCTAAAACAGCATCGCTTTAATGACTTCTTTAAATACCACTACATTTTGCCAATGGGTGCAGCTATTTGGTCTACTAGTATTAAAGAGATGGAAAACGTGGGCGTGGAATTTTTTGTAAAATTCTTTTTTAATCACGGTTTATTAGATATTACTAATCGTCCACAATGGTATGTTATTCCGGGTGGTTCTCGTGAATACATCAAACCTCTGATCGCCGGCTTTGCTGATAAAATACAACTAAACACTCACATAAAATCGGTAACCAGAGATGAGCAGGGTGCAACAATTACTTTTGCTGATGGTGAGCAAGCTGTGTTTGATAAAGTTATTTTCGCGTGTCATTCAGATCAAGCGTTAGCGTTACTTGGTGATGCCTGCGAGCAAGAAAGCAAAGTGTTGGGTGCTATCCCATACACAGAGAATTCGGTGGTGTTACATACAGATGTATCATTATTACCAGATAGGAAAGCTGCGTGGGCGAGTTGGAATTATTTACTAAATAATAATACCGACAAAGCCGCTGTGGTTACGTATCAAATGAACATACTGCAAGGGATAGACTCTGATACCCAATTTTGTGTCACTTTAAATCACTTAGAAGGGATCAACCAAAGTAAGATTTTACGTGAATTTACCTATCACCACCCCGTGTTTAATCAACAATCAATTGCTGCTCAGCAACTGAAGAGTACGGTTGATGGTCAAAACAATACCTATTTTTGTGGTGCCTATTGGTATAACGGCTTTCATGAAGATGGCGTACGTAGTGCCGTTGATGTTGCAAAACAACTTGGAGTAGAGTTTGACTAATGCAGTGTATTTAGGCGATGTAAAGCATCGCCGTTTTGCTGTAAAACACCATGCGTTTAATTACCCACTTTATATGATGTGGGTTGATTTAAATAATACTCACGCGCTCAATGGCGTCCACAAACAGCTCGGTACTTCAGGATTTAAAGCATTAAAGTTTGAGCAATCTGATTATTTAAAGGGGTTACTCGATAGTCAACATCAGCCCATTATAGAGCGTGCCCATGCGCAGCTAGCCCAGCTGGGCGTAGATGAAAAATTTAGCCATGTATACCTGCTAGGGCAATTACGCTGTTTGGGCATTTATTTCAGCCCTGTAAACTTTTATTTTTTTGGTCATCAAGATAATGAATTTAGCTACATGGTGGCTGAGGTGAGTAATACTCCATGGAATGAGCGACATTACTACTTGGTTCCCCTACAAAAAAAAGTGAACTTTAAGAAAGTATTTTCCGTATCACCTTTTATGAATTTAGATATGAACTATCATTGGACAGTACGTCAAAAGAAAGACAATATACTGATTCGTATAGAAAATAAGCGCGATGAAGAACTGCTTTTTGATGCTTCATTAAGGTTACAGCGTCAACCATTGTGCAATGTTCAAATGAGCAAGCTGTTAAAGCGTTTTCCTGCGATGACTTGGTCTATTTTCAGAGGTATTTACTATCAGGCATTTAAATTGTTTGTTAAAAAAGTCCCATTTTTAGGTCATTCAGGCAAACTTTAAAATTTTAATTTATGTTGTTTAACAAGTAATAACAATAATATAGGTAAGTATATGGAAAAGGTATCGAGCTTACGCGTTCAGGAACGCACTAGTTGGTTTACTAACTTGTATAAAAAGTTAGTGTTTAAAGCGTTCTCGTCAATTGAAACGGGCCAAATAGTACTGGTTGAGAATAACCAGCAGTCTGTATTTGGGGATGCGTCTTCAGAGCTAAAAGTAACGGTAACTGTAAACGATAACGCCATGTATAAAGCGTTCGCACTTTCAGGTAGTGTGGGTGCAGGTGAGTCATACATTTTAGGGCAATGGCAATGTGACAATTTAACTCGCTTAATCGAAATTTTTGCGATTAACCAAGATCAGTTAGATGCGTTTGAAAAGAAATTTGCGTTCTTTAGCAATATCGCCCACCGTATAAACCATATAAAAAACAAAAACTCTCATGCAGGTTCAAAAAAGAATATTGTTGCTCACTATGACTTAGGCAACGACTTATATGAGTCTTTCTTAAGTAAAGAAATGCTATATTCGAGCGCGGTCTACCCAAGCAAAGACGCCACTCTTGAACAAGCGCAGCAATACAAACTTCAACGTATTTGTGAACAAGTTGAATTACAGCAAGGTGACACAGTTATTGAAATTGGTACAGGGTGGGGGGCATTTGCCATTTATGCCGCAACTCATTATGACTGTCATGTAACCACCACCACTATTTCTGATGAACAACACGACTATGTTGCTAACAAAGTTAAACAGCTTGGACTCGAAAGCAAAATCACTTTACTCAAACAAGACTACCGTCTATTGACTGGAAAATACGATAAGCTCGTCTCAATAGAGATGATTGAGGCAGTAGGTCATGACTACTTACCTAGCTTCTTTACCAAGTGTGGTGAGTTATTAAAAGATGACGGTGCCATGCTTATTCAAGCAATTACGATTAGCGATCAGCGTTATCAACATTACTTAAAAAATTCAGACTTTATACAACAGTATATTTTCCCTGGTGGGTGTTTGCCTTCGCTTAATGAAATGAGTGAACAAATTAAAAATAACACCGATATGAATATCCACACCATCAATGATATTGGTGCTCACTATGCCCGCACTCTTGCCGATTGGCGTGAGCGTTTTATTGCCAGCTGGCCAGAGCTTGATAGCGATAAGTTTGATGATCGTTTCTATCGCTTATGGCTATTTTACCTTGCCTATTGTGAGGGGGCATTCAGAACTCGAGCCACCAGTACTGTGCATTTAATGGCACGTAAACCCCGCTTTACGAGTAGTAATGATGAGATTGCACTCGCTTATTAACTTTTTGCTGTTTCAGGTAGTGTGGTTTATGTGCCTGCTACTTGAACAGGACTCATTAGTTTTTTCTGCTGTAGTCATAGCGTTGATGTTTTACTTATCAGCACAAAAAAAACAAGATGCTTTACTGGTTTTTAAAGCCCTGCCATTGGCTCTATTGTGTGAGTTTATTGCGGTTCAGTTAGGGCTATTTGAGTTTAAAGTTGATCCGTTTCCATTATGGCTGGTGTTTTTATGGATCGCATTAGTGCTGTGTATTAACACCTCAATGTCGTTTCTAACTAAGCTTAAACCGTGGCAAGCATTTTGTGTGTGTTTGTTATTCGCGCCAGGCAGTTATTGGGCTGGTTCGCGATTTGATGTACTAGAATTAGGGATGCCACTGTGGCAGTTTTGGCCACTTTACGGTGCTTTATGGGCTGCAACATTTACCCTTATTTTATTTATAAACGGTAAAATAGGCGCGTTTGTTAAGCAATAAAATGATACTGCTTGGAGGTAACGATGAAAACGCTTTTAAATTTACTTATGGTCTATGCTTTAATCAACTCCGTTGCTTACGCTGACACCCAATTTAATAAGGTGGGCGAAGCCCGCATGGAATATCTGTTTTGGGATGTTTATGATGCAACGCTTTACACACCCTCTGGTACTTATACTGCCAAGCAAACGCCTGTTAAATTTACCTTAACCTACTTGCGCGATTTTGACGCTAAAGACATTGTAAAAGCGACTAATGAACAGTGGCAACATTTAGGCAAACCTCAACTTTCAGCTCGCTATGCAGATAAATTACTCTCGATATGGCCAAATATTAAAAAAGGTGAATCGTTAACTTTATTAACTGATCAGCAAGGACACAGCACTTTTTTCATAACGATAACCAAATAGGCCGTATTGATGATGCCACGTTTGCTGAAGATTTTTTAGCTATTTGGTTAAGTGAAAATACGTCGGAACCATCAATTAGAAATCAACTACTAGGGATTTAATATGATTAATCTAAAACGCGTTAAAGTCGCCATGGTATTGGCTGTTAGTTTTTTTATTGCCAGTTGTTCAGCCCCAAGTGTTGAACATTACAAAGGTTCAGAACCAAATTTCGATTTTAAGACCTTCTTTAGTGGCGATTTGAAAGCCTATGGCGTTGTACAAGACTTTAAAGGTGAATTAACTCGTAAGCTTGTTGTGGATTTAAGCGCTACGTGGGATGGCAATAAGGGTACTATTGAAGAAGATTTTGTTTACGATGATGGGGAAACACAAAAACGTATCTGGAAAATAACCTTAAACGACGATAACACTTTAACTGGAACGGCCTCAGATGTTTTAGGAATAGCCACAGGTGAAAGTGACGGCAGTGTGTTTCATTGGAATTATAATGTAGAGATCCCTTACGATGGCAGTTCGTTGGAAGTTAATTTTGACGATTGGATGTACCTAGTAACAAATACCCGCTTGATAAACCGTACGTCTATTGTTAAGTTTGGTGTTGAGGTTGGGGAAGTGACCTTAGTAATAGAAAAGGTAGAGTGAGTCATTAAGGTGCAAAGCTGCACTAATAGTGTGCCTAAATTAAGCTTTTGTTAACTCAACTCGCTGTATTTTACAGTGAATTTTACTATTTTTACTAATTTTTTAGTATTTTAGATAAAAAACGTAATTTGCTGTTGCTAACTCTTCGAAAATGCATAAAGATAGGATTTGCGAAGGCAAAATAATAACGAATAGGAATCTAATAATGAACAAAGCTCAACTAGTTGAAAAAATCTCTACTGACGCAGAAATCTCTAAAGCAGCCGCTACACGTGCACTTGATGCATTCACAGGCGCTGTAACTTCTTCATTAAAAGAAGGCAACTCTGTTGCATTAGTTGGTTTTGGTACTTTTTCAGTTAAAGAACGTGCTGCACGCACGGGTCGTAACCCACAAACGGGTGCAGAAATCCAAATTTCAGCAGCGACTATCCCAAGCTTTAAACCAGGTAAAGGTCTTAAAGACCAAGTAAACCTATAATTTTTGGTTTATAAAATATAATAAAAGGGCTATTAAGCCCTTTTTTTATCGTAAATTTTTGGTTATTTAATTTACGCTATTTAACTTTAGCTCTGCTTA
>NZ_BADW01000108.1:0-1347 GCF_000241165.1 Pseudoalteromonas sp. BSi20439 | reverse complement strand
TCCATTTGGAGGCCTTTTTGCTTTAATTCGTTATGAGTTTATGTTTTATACATATTGCGATTTTCTATTGCCTCGCGCCAACCACCAAGCCACTCAGACTTAGGATCAACTTGTTGATAAGGGCAGTGCTCTTTAGAGCGACCAGCTAAACCTGCTTTAAAACCTTGAGAATGAGCTCTTTCTAAACGATCTCTTTTCTGTCTCTTCATCGGTAAAATCCTCACCTTTATATTTATATTTTTGTAGCATTAATTTCATCTACATTTAATAAATAGCTAATAAAAATGTTTAATTCAAACTGTAAAAGCAATTAATTTGTTTGACTTTAACTAAGCTGCTGATGCAAAAATGAATTAACATTAAAAAACTTTTATTGCGTGATTTATTGTTTAATCGCAGCAATAAAATGGCTAAAACATACACCTCAAAAATTTTTGGTTTTGTACTTATGTACCATTTATATGACGCGATAAATTAGCCTAAGTTCCCAATTAATTTGTAATCGAAAAATAAACTAACATCGCTGTTTTAAAAATATTGCAAATAAACACTTGATTAATTAAAACCGATCGGTCTAATATAAGCCATGAACAAAATATCAGCAGTTACAACTAGGCGTGGCCGCCCACCTAAAATAGCCAGAGACAACGCAGATACTAAAGCGTTGCTTTTGCGTGTGGGATTAGAAACCCTCACTGAGTTTGGCTTTAGTGCCACAGGGCTCGACACCATATTAAAAAAGCTAAAGTTCCTAAGGGCTCGTTTTATCATTACTTTAAAAGTAAAGAAGCATTTGGCTTAGCTCTAGTTGATGCGTATGACGCGTTTTTTATAGCTAAACTTAAGTTTTATTTAGAACAACCTAAAGTACCGCCCCTAGAGCGCATAGTTAACTTTACCCAAAGTGCTATAGCTGGTATGCAAAAATATGATTACAAACGCGGTTGTTTGGTAGGAAATTTAAACCAAGAACTCAATCATTTAAGTGACGAATTTAACGCCCGTTTGATGCAAAGCTACAATGCCTGGCAAGCACAGTTAACACAGTGCTTAGACTTGGCTCAACAGCAACACTCTATCAAAGCTGATATTGATACTTCACAAATGAGTGAATATTTTTGGGTGGGTTGGGAAGGCGCAGTAATGCGAGCTAAACTAACCCAATCAAGTAAGCCACTGACTTTATACACAGAAATGTTTTTACGCGCATTACTTAGGGTCTGTTGATCTTTCAAGGTTAAATTTGCAGCAGTCTGTTTGGTATTTAGGCAAGGCAGAGCCTATGTGGTGTGGTTATTCCCCATAAATAGGCGATAACGCAGCATCAATTCCAAACAGGCGCTGTCC
>NZ_BADW01000109.1:0-6677 GCF_000241165.1 Pseudoalteromonas sp. BSi20439 | reverse complement strand
GTGTGGAGTGTTGATTGGAGGCGGAACCCGGAGTCGAACCGGGGTAAACGGATTTGCAATCCGGTGCATGGCCACTCTGCCATTCCGCCTCAATACTAGGTTAGCTTTAAGATAAACTGGAGCGGCACACGAGGCTCGAACTCGTGACCTCGACCTTGGCAAGGTCGCGCTCTACCAACTGAGCTAGTGCCGCTTAATGTTTATCTAGGGGGCTATGCCCTCTCAACACGGACGCATTCTACAGAGATTATTAAACGCGTCAACACAAAAAATGCTACTTTTGAACTGTTTGATTATTTTTTATCTAAAATGGTGCGTTATTAGACGTTTACAATCAATTTTTGGTCAATTCTCCCCATGCTGCAACTAAATATTGCACCATAGAACTAAGCGTTAAAAACGTGGCGATATAAAGTAGGCCATAGCTTAAATACATCATCCAGCTATCGTACTGCCAGATTAAACCTATAATGGCTAACATTTGAGCTGCCGTTTTTAATTTACCCATATCGGATACAGCCACATTACCGCGCTTCCCCTGTTCAGCCATCCACTCACGTAGCGCCGATATAACAATTTCACGACTAATAATAATAAGCGCAGGGATAGTCATATACAAAGATTGATAATGCTCAGATAAAGCAACCAAGGCAGCACACACCATTACTTTATCAGCAACAGGGTCTAAGAACGCACCAAAAGGCGTTGATTGTTCAAGTTTACGGGCTAAATAGCCATCGAGTATATCTGTGATCGAAGCCAGCCAAAAAATAAAGGCAGCAACAAAGAATGCCCATGAATAAGGCATATAAAATATCACCAAAAAAATGGGGATAAGAAAGAGTCTAAACGTTGTGAGTGTGTTTGGAATATTCCACATAACTACTTGGATATGTCTTTTTTCTATATTCGCACATAGGGCTAGCCCTTGTCATGCAAATGGTTAAATATCTTCTCAGCCATGTCAGGACTGATCCCAGGAACTTTCTTTAGCTGTTCTATATTAGCAGCTTTTACGCCTTGCATGCCCCCTAAATATTTTAATAATGTTTGTCGACGCTTTGAACCAACGCCATCTATTTCTTCTAATAACGACTGAGTACGCTGTTTTTGGCGCTTGTTACGGTGGCCTGCAATTGCAAAACGATGCGATTCATCCCGTATATGCTGAATCAAATGCAGTGCTGGTGCATCAGAATCCATAGGGATTGTCTTACGCCCACCATCTATAAGCAAGGTTTCAAGGCCTGGCTTACGGCTAGTGCCTTTTGCAACCCCAACTAATAACGGCATTTTGGTATGCGGCCAGTTTTCGAAATATTGCTCCGCTCTACCTAATTGCCCTTTACCACCATCAATAAAAATAACATCGGGAATTTTATCTTCATCAACCAGCTTGTTATAACGTTTGTTTAGTGCAAATTCCATAGCGGCGTAATCATCACCGCCAGTGATGCCCGTCACGTTATAACGACGATATTCTTTATTATTTGGCCCTTGAGAGTCAAATACAACACAGCTGGCCACTGTGTTTTCACCCATGGTGTGACTGATATCAAAACATTCCATGCGATTGATATCATCAAGGCGTAAAGTGGCCTTTAATTGCGCATAACGCTTGTTTATAGAGTCTTGAGTGCTTTGCTTCACCGTAATGCTATTTAATGCATTTTTATTTGCTAACTGTAAGTACTGTGCTCGCTCACCGCGGGCAACCACTTTTAGTGATACTTTACGCTCACTAATTTGAGTTAGTGCTTCACTGAGCGCATCACTTTCTTCAATTTCAAACGGTAAAATAATTTCTTTGGCAATACGCCCTGTAGCACCTGGCGCTAAATAATACTGACCCAAGAAAGAGGTTAATATTTCTTGCTCCTGTGAGTCTTTAGGTACCTTTGGAAAATAAGTTTTACTACCCAGCACTTTATGATCGCGGATCATCAATAAATGAATCCCATTTAAACCGTTTAAATGGGCAAAGCCGACCACATCCATTTCCGCAAAATTGCCAGAGATAGATTGTTGCTCCTGCATTTTACGCAGTAACATAATTTGGTCACGTACTTTAGCTGCGAGTTCAAAATTAAGCTGCTCACTGGCTCTTTCCATTTTAGCGATTAGATCGGCTATTACTTCATGAGATTTACCGGTTAAAAACTTACGAACATAATTAACTTGCTGCGCGTATTCATCTTCAGAAACTTTATTTACACACGGCGCAGAACAACGTTTTAATTGATACTGTAAACAGGGACGACTTCGCGCACGATAATAAGCATCTTCGCATTGACGCACAGGAAAGATCTTTTGCATTAACCGCAAACTTTCTGAGACAGCTCCAGCGCTTGGAAAAGGACCAAAATATTCGCCCTTTACTTTTCTGCTGCCACGATGAAAGGCTAAGCGCGGATGCTTATGATTAGTGAGCAATATATAGGGATACGACTTATCATCACGTAACAAAATATTATAACGTGGCTGATATTTTTTAATCAGATTGTTTTCAAGCAGAAGCGCTTCTGTTTCTGTATTAGTAAGCGTGACTTCAATATTAAAAATGTTACTTACTAAAACACGGGTTTTGCTGTCGATAATATTGCTGCGAAAGTAACTGCTTACCCGCTTTTTTAAACTTTTAGCTTTACCGACATAGATAACTTGGTTGTCATTATCGAGCATGCGATAAACGCCAGGTTCACTCGATAATGTTTTTAAAAACTGAGCATGATCAAATTCAGACATATATAACGACTAGTAAGATATATCTATATCAATCATTTTGTAACGTATAGCTAAATGAGTAAGCTCTACATCGCCTCCTACGTTAAGCTTTTCAAACATACGATAGCGATAACTGTTTACTGTTTTAGAACTCAAATTTAAGCGCTCAGCGATATCTTGTGCTTTTTCACCTTTGGTGATCATCAACATAATTTGTAGTTCACGCTCAGATAGGCTTTGAAATGGGTTTTCATCGGTACGCCCGGTTACCTGCGCAAGTGCAATCTGTTGTGCTATTTCTGGAGCAATATAACGTTGTCCTGCGTGCACACAACGTATAGCGCGAACCATTTCATCAGACCCAGCACCTTTGGTTAAAAAACCATGAGCACCAATTTGCATTACCTTACTTGGAAATGGGTCTTCGCAATTAACAGTAAGGACAATAATTTTCACATCAGGACAGTAACGGCAAATCTTTTTAGTTGCCTCAAGCCCGCCCATACCAGGCATGTTCATATCCATTAACACTATATTTGGCGAATGCTGACGGCAAAACTGCACAGCCTCTTCGCCTGTTTTAGCTTCACCTATCACTTTAAAACCACGTATATCATCAAGAATACGTCTGATCCCTGTGCGAACAAGTTCATGGTCATCAACTAAAAGTACGTTAATCAATGGAACACCCTCACTAGCCTAATAAGATGCAAGTTAACAAAATTAATTTTCAACATTAGCATACATACGACGAAACCATAACTAATATTATGCTTTCGCCGCCGGTCATCATGACCAATATAATTAAAGCGTATTTACCAAAAGCAGGTAAATACGCGATAGTGATTTAAGCTGACGCTTTTTCACTAAAACGGTCAACCCATAAAGCAATAATACCATCACCCGTTACATTACACGCAGTACCGAAGCTATCTTGCGCTAAGTAAAGTGCAATCATTAGTGCCACTGCACCTTCGTTGAAACCTAGCATGCTCGTTAGTAAACCTAATGCCGACATTACCGCACCACCTGGTGCACCTGGCGCTGCAATCATCACTACACCTAACATCATAATGAATGGCAGCATAGCCATTAGTGAAGGTATTTCCATGCTAGGCGATAAATACATCACAGCCATGGCACAGGTTACAATGGTAATTGTTGATCCAGATAAATGAATAGTGGCGCATAATGGCACGGTAAAGTTAGCTACATCTTCTTTTACGTTATTGGCTTTACTTGATTGCAAAGAAACTGGAATGGTTGCCGCGCTCGACATGGTTCCTAGTGCAGTAAAGTACGCAGGTAACATATTTTTAATTAGCTCAATAGGATTACGTTTGAGTAACAGGCCCGATACAATATAAAGCACACTCAACCATAGCCAATGCATAACTAACGCAGCAATTAACACTACACCAAATGCTTGTAATGTGTCGACAACGGTACCTGCTACAGTCATTTCAGCAAATACACCCGCAATGTAAAACGGCAATGCCGGAATAATTACTTTTGATAGTAAACCATCAATAATGTCGCGCCCCTGATCCGACACAGTTTTTAATGTGTCTAATCCAAGCTGACTCATACCAATACCAAAAACAAAGGCTGTGACTAAAGCTGTCATAACACCCATTAACGGTGGAATTTCTAAGTCAATAAAGCTACCTACCTCAGTGACTGCTTCGGCTTCAAATGAAATACCACCGCTTAAGAACGGAATAACCGCTGTCACTAATAAAAACGCTAAAGTACCGGCTATAATTGTTGAGCCATACGCAAAACCGACTGTTTTCCCCAATAGATGGCCTGATCCTTTAGGTAGCCCAGCAATACCTGAGGCAATAAAAAACAAAATAATCAGTGGAATTGTAAAACTAATAAGCTGGCCAATAAGCTCTTTTACTGTATATAAAAGCTCAACGCCAGTTAAGGGAATGTAGAGCCCGACTAAAATACCGGCCACAATACCGGCAATTAATTTTAAGATTAACTTCATGGTGATTACTTTATTGAATTTAGATAGTGTGTTTTTATCATGTTTTGAATAGTTTGTGTCATAAAACTGTTCAACCGCAGTTCATTTGCACAATTAACCAACAAAATATAAGTGAGTACCGTTGATTTGTTTAAATAACGACTACATAAACAAGAAATAACGTATAAAGTTAAAGGTGAACAAATGGCATATGCTCGCCTTTTTAATAACTAAAAAATTAACAGGTTGGATTTTTAGTTCAATCCGTTATAAGCGTAATTAATATATGTTATAGCCAAAGCTTACTTTAACTTTTTTTATCTCACAGTAAAGTAGGCTTATAAAGTTAACAGGATAGCTGTTAACGTGTTGATCAGATTGTACCTAAAGGAACATTATGTCTACTATTTTTGAAGATAACTCACTAAGCATCGGTAACACACCGTTGGTAAAACTTAACCGTGTTACAGGTGGGAATGTATACGCTAAAGTTGAATCACGTAACCCTAGCTTTAGTATTAAATGCCGTATTGGTGCATCAATGATTTGGGAAGCTGAAAAATCAGGTCAACTTACCAAAGACAAAGAGCTAATAGAGCCGACATCAGGTAACACTGGTATTGCTTTAGCATTTGTTGCGGCCTCTCGCGGCTACAAACTAACGCTGACTATGCCAAACACCATGAGCTTAGAACGTCGTAAACTATTAAAGGCACTCGGTGCTAACCTAGTGCTCACAGATGGCGCTAAAGGTATGAACGGCGCTATTGCTAAAGCCAAAGAAATTCAAGCAGCAGACCCAGATAAGTTTATTTTGCTACAACAGTTCGAAAACCCAGCAAACCCTAAAATTCACTTTGAAACAACGGGCCCAGAAATTTTTAATGCACTTGATGGCAAAATCGATTTCTTTGTTGCAGGTGTTGGTACTGGCGGCACTATTACAGGTGTTAGTCGTTATCTTAAAAAAGAGAAAGGCCTTAATGTAAAATCAATAGCCGTAGAGCCAAGCCACTCGCCAGTTATTAGTCAAACGCTTGCCGGTGAAGAGGTAAAACCAGGGCCACATAAAATACAGGGGATTGGTGCAGGCTTTATTCCAGGGAACTTAGACCTATCAATAATTGATGGTGTAGAGCAAGTGTCTAATGAAGAATGTATCGCAATGTGCCACGAGCTAATGAAAAAAGAAGGGATTTTAGTCGGTATTTCATCGGGTGCAGCCGTGGTTGCAGCAAAACGTATTGCTGAACGTCCTGAAAACGTAGATAAAAATATTGTGGTTATTTTACCAAGTGCAACAGAGCGTTACTTATCAAGCCCAATGTTTGATGAAGAGTTTTCCGAGCAAGAGCTTGTTCAATAATCAGACTACATTATTAAAAAAGGATGTTTTTCAACATCCTTTTTTATTACTTTCCCTATAAGTTAACACCTATTTAGTACTATCCTCTTTACATCCGCAGCATTCCATCACACACTTTATGTATGAGTAATCAACCTGACCAAATATGAAAACAATTTTAACCACTTTTGTGCTCATCTTTAGTATTTTGATCGTTGGCTGTAATGAAAATACTAAACCTAAAGACCAGTACATAGATAATGATAGCCCAGGCGATACCGCCACGGTGTATTTTGATGCGCTTTATAATCAGCATAACTTGCAAAAAGCCAGCAATTTCGCGACCCCTACATTATCCCGCATAATGAAATCGTACGGTACAGCAAAACAGTTTGCCCGCAGTCTTATTAATTTACAGTACGATGAAGTGGTAATTGAAATTGATATGTCAAATTCAAGTCTGCGCGAACAATACGGCAATAAGGCAAGAATAAACATTGTATTTACTGGTTATTTTAACGGTAGAAAAATTGACGATTTTCGCACTATCGAAATGCTAAAAATAAAAGGCAAATGGTACGTAGATAAAATCGTCGCTGATCCTTACGGACGCTGATCAGCGTTCAATCT
>NZ_BADW01000110.1:0-2004 GCF_000241165.1 Pseudoalteromonas sp. BSi20439 | reverse complement strand
TTTAAATTAGCGGGTTCTAATAAATTAAATGTTGGTAAGCGCCATTTAAAGCGTACCGATGCCATTCGAATTAAATAACCTGCCACTAAACTTGCAACCACGCTGATATTGTCATCAATGTTGTAGTGGTGCAGTGCTAAGTATAAACAAGCAACAATAAGCGCTACGCTTGCGTAAAGTTCATGATGAAGTACTAATGGCGCTTGGCGACAAATTAAATCACGCAATAATCCACCAAATACGCCGGTCACAATAGCAGCGACCACACAAATACCATAGTGCAAACCCATATTAAGCCCTACTTGGCAGCCAATAATACTAAATGCGGCAAGCCCTAAGGCATCTAAACGCATAAATATGCCTTTAAATTTAACCACCCATTTTGCTAGCCAAGTTGTAACAATACCCGCCACGCAAGTGATCAGTAAATATTCTGGGTGTTTAACCCACGTTAACGGGTAATTGCCAAGTAAAATATCGCGTACGCTGCCACCCCCAATCGCTGTGGCACTGGCTACTAGCATAACCCCAAACCAATCCATGTTTCTGCGCCCAGCGCTGAGTGCACCGGTCATGGCTTCTGCTGTAATTCCGATGATGTAAACAATAGTGAGTAGCATGAAATAGTCACTTAAACTTTTAAGAGCAAAAATTAAAGTGCGATTGTAGAGATAAAATAGTGCATTGACGAGTGAAAAATCACATTAAAAACAGCCACTTTCAGATTAAAAAAACTAATGTTATAGCAAGGTGTGAATAGGCTGTTAATCTAAAGAATACTTTTGGTTTGCTGGTAAAAACAGCAAGGACAAATGACCGCAATTAAGCCAATAAAGCCTAAATAAATATAAGGGTAAGAGGAGGGGCATTTGGCTACTTTTTAAAGGGGGGCCTCACGCAATGAGTTAACTTGAGCCGCGCGCAATTAAACGCGGTGGCAGCAGGGTGCTTTGTACTTGCTCACCACGAATTAATTTGAGTAAGTTTTCAACTAACATTTGCCCCGCTATAGTGGTGTTTTGCTCTATGGTTGTGAGCGGCGGATTAATGTAACTTGCAATAGAAATATTATCAAAGCCGATTACGGCTACATCTTTTGGCACGTTAATATTGGCTTCTTTTAGCGCGCGTATTGCGCCTATAGCAATCAGATCGCTGGCAGCAAAAAGTGCATTAAAAGTAATGTTATTAGCAATTAAAGAGCGAGTAGCATGGTAGCCAGATTCTTCGGTAGAAATTGCATTGGCAATTTTACGATCATTTAAGGGGACACCGTTCTGCTGCAGTTCGTCTTTAAAGCCATTAAAACGGGCAAAAAACTCAGGGCTGTGATCAGAGGCATCGCCAATAAATGCACAATCAGTTCGGTTATGCGCCAGTAAATGCTCAGCGGCAAGTTTACCACCGCCATAATTATCGCAACTTATAGTTAAATCAGGGCGGTTATCAACGCTTGCTCCCCAGCAAACAAATTTAGTGTTTTGTTCAAGCAAGGTATTAAATTTTGGTTGAAAATCAATGTAGTCGCCATAGCCTAATAAGATTATTCCATCTGCTCGATGGCTGTCTTCGTAGTCTGCTTGCCAATCAGCGCTAGCTGATTGAAATGAAACAAGTAGATCATAACCTTCTTTTGCGCAAGCACGGGTAATACTGCCCAGCATGGCTAAAAAAAACGGATTGATTTGTGATTCATCTGAGGTCGGGTCTTCAAACAACAGCAATGCTAGGGTACTGCTTTGTTGAGTGCGAAGGTTACTGGCGTTTTTGTCTACTTTGTAATTAAGTTTTTTAGCAATATCGTGAATACGTCTTCGAGTTTCGTCATTTACCAGTGGACTATTTCGTAGAGCACGCGAAACTGTAGATTGAGACACCCCAGCATAATGGGCTATATCAAACGAGGTGGCTTTACCTTTCATCACGATTACTTACTTAAGAGGACAATAGGGGGTTATTCTCGTTTATTAGTGATTTTTTTCAAGCTTAATTGTCAATAAAGGC